>CASEPW010000025.1 GCA_949289925.1 uncultured Mycoplasmataceae bacterium | reverse complement strand
TGTAAAATTTGACTTTATTGCTTCTTTTAGGAATTATTTTAGGTTTGATTCCTATCAAGCAATATTAAAAAAAGAAATAATAGGGGGTATAACAACATTCCTTGCAATGTGTTATATCCTTGCAATTAACCCATCTATTGTTGGAGAAGCTCCAATAGAACCAGGAAATGTTGCTGCAGGGAAAGCTTCAATGTATCAAGGTGGTTTGTTCTTGGCTACTGCTATATCATCTTTTTTAGCAACATTATTTATGGGATTGTGAGCAAGAGTTCCTATTGCTTTAGCACCGGGTATGGGATTGAATGCTTTCTTTGCTTTTACAGTTGCTCAATCAATAGGATTTGAATCTGCATTAACTGTTACAATTCTTTCGGGAATTTTATATTTAATAGTAGTAGTTACACCATTAAGAAAAAAAATTAGTACAGCTATTCCGGCAAATTTTAAAACGGCTATTGGAGCAGGGATAGGATTATTTATTGCTTATTTAGGACTTCAAAATGCAGGAATTATTAAAGGATCAACTAATGTTCCAATAACAGGAATTGGCGATTTTACACAACCATTAGTTATTTTAGCTATTTGTTTAATATTATTAGGTTTAGTATTGCATTTTGCAAAAGTACCAGGAGCAATGATAATAACTATGTTAATTGGAGCAATTATTGTTATTATATTATGTACAACAGGTGCAGTAACACCATGAGATTCAATAAATAATAAACCACTAGATAATTTTGGATTATTAGGTTCATATGAAGATTTTAAATCATTTGGTGATGTAGCTAAAGCGGGTTGATTAGGATTTGCAAATGTTGAGATGTGGAAAAATCCTATGACATATGTAGGAGTTTTATCATTCTTATATATGGATTTTTTTGATACAACAGGAAGTTTAATTGTGATAAATAAAATGATTAATCTAGACAAGATTGATGCAAATTGAATGTCTAAGGCTAATCAAGTTGATGCTATTTCCACTATCGCTTGTGCAGGGTTTGGTGCAACAACAGTTACAACCTTTGTTGAATCTACATCTGGGGTAGGTGCTGGTGCAAAAACTGGTGTAGCATCACTAGTTACTGCTAGTATGTTTGCATTATCTATTGCTATGTGACCAATAATGAAAGTCTTTATGCCTATCACTTTAGCTAATGGTGTATCATTCCAACCAATTACATCTGTTGCATTAGTAGTAGTTGGTGCAGTTATGTTAAGTCAAATTAGAACATTTGAATGAGAAATCTTTGCAGACATTCCAATGTTGTTTATAACAATTATTATGATGTTATTAACAAATTCAATTGCTCATGGTTTATCATTTGGAATGATTACATATGTATTAATGAATTTATCATTAGGATTAATCCAACATATTAAGAAAAAGAAAAAAGTTGTAAATGACATAACTATACCAATAACTGATTTACAGAATAATATAAAGACTCGTGAATACAATTATTGAAAGCGGCTAAATGCTACTTGTGTAGTAATAGCAATTATTTCATTAATATATATAGTTATTGAAACATTAGTAACATATACAAACATTTTATAATCTTAACTAAATTTAAAATTTTAAAACTATTTATAGTTTTTATTGACTTATATATATAAGTTGCTATAATATAAAAAATGAGGTTTTAATGGTTAGTCGTAAATTGATAAAAAACATTATCATTGGTGCAACTTGTTTAGTTATACCATCGGCTATTGTTGGTGGATACTTTGGAATGAGTAAGGCTAACCCTTATTATAAATATTATAGAAATCCTATTACAGGTGATACAGACGGATTCATTTCTGCTTATTTATCAGCTCAATATTTAGGAGCAGAAGCAATTATTGCTCCTGGTTTTACACACAAATCTCCACTTATTGAATTATTTAAAAATTATCCAGAAAAAGTAAAAAATCTTGGATTTTTATTATTAGATGAAGCAATTACAACTCAAGTTGATTCTGATTTTAAACCAATAAATGGTAGTGATGGTAAACCGTTATTAGATTATGGTGCACAAAATACATGATCTATAACTTTTAGAACAGATTTAGGTTCAATACAAACTGGAATTTCTTTATGTATGTTTTTAAATGATTATCAATCAGTATTTGCTCCAAGTGGCAAAGATGGTGATAAATTAACATTTGGAATGTATGGAGGTTTACCATATGATTCAGTTACTTCTTTTATGGGAGGAATGGAAGCTGGTATTAAATGATTTAATGATAATGTTGCAGGTAAAACATATGAATTAAAAACACTAAAACCTGTTGAGATAGTTGCACCAAATTCAATCAATATCGCTAAAGAGAATTTTTCAGGTGGATTTGGTCCAGGTGATGGTGATGCAATAATTAATAGTTATTTACAATTAGATGATATTGATGCATTTATGCCTGTTGCTGGTCCACAAGTTTGATCTGCACAAAAGAAAATAATTGAATTAAATAAAAAAACAATATTAATTGGTGTAGACTCTCCAGTTGAAAATGATGCATTAAATCAACCTTTAAATTTTACTAATAATGGTCAACCAATAGGTAATGGAAAATATGTACAATTTTCATCTGAAAAGAATTTATCAATTGCAGTTGAAAAAGCTTTAAAAATAATTAATAATGGTAATAAATTACCTAATTCTGAAGATGCAAATGAATATAAAGAATTCATTGATAGTAATAATGTAGGAGGTTTTGGTACAGTTGCAGTAGGTAATATTGAAAATAAATGTGTTGGTGTGTCTGAAGCAGGATATTCATATTTTGATAGAGCAATTAAGTTAGGTGGCTCAGATCCTTCTCTTGATACAAAATATAACCAAGCTGAAAATATGAAATATGTTTTCCCTAAATTAGGTATTACCGAAAATAAAGATAATACTTATTCATATCAATATTTAAGACAAAGTTTCTTTAATGTATTAGATTCAAATAATTATTCTAAAGATTCATATATCGATGGTAAACCAGTTGAAGCATTAAATTTAAAAGGTTTTATTAAAAAAGATGATCAAGCAGATAGTAATAAAATAAAAATTATTTTATCTACACCTACTTCAGTATTATTTGATGGATCATTTTCAGAATCTGCATATAATGGGTTAGTTAATTATTATAAAAATATGGGAATAAATATTCCAAGAAAGGGTAGTAAATAATGAGTGCACCTAAGTATGCTATAGAAATGATTGATATTCATAAATCTTTTCTTAACGGAAAAGTAATTGCTAATGATGGAATTAATTTAAAAGTTAAACATAATGAAATACATGCTATTATAGGAGAAAATGGTGCAGGTAAGTCTACACTTATGTCTATATTATTTGGTATCTATAATCAAGATCAAGGAACTATTAGAATAAATGACAAAAATGTATATTTTTCTTCAGCTAAAGATGCTGCATCAGTAGGATTAGGAATGGTTCATCAACATTTTAAATTGGTACCTACTTATACTGTATATGAAAATATTATTTTAGGTTCTGAAGATTGCAATAGATTTGGAATGTTAAAACATAAAGAAGCAAGAGAAAAATTACAAAATTTAATTAAAAAATATAAATTTAATGTAAGTCTAAATGCTAAAGCTTTAAATTTAACTGTTGGTCAACAACAAAAAACAGAAATTCTTAAATTGCTATTTAAGGATTCTGATATTTTAATTTTTGATGAACCTACTGCAGTATTAAGTCAAGATGAAATAAAACAATTTTTGAATATGTTATTAGATTTTAAAAAAGATGGCAAAACAATAATTATTATTACACATAAATTTGGAGAAATAAAAGAGGTTGCAGATAGAGCAACAGTTATTAGACGTGGTAAATATATTTGTGATTTTGATGTTAAAGATAAAACTATTTCTGAAATGGCAGAATTAATGGTTGGTAAAAAAATTAATCAAATTAAAAATAATACTACTCTAGATCAAAATGCTAAAGTTATTTTTGAAGTTAATAATTTAAAAATTCCAAAACACTCATTACCTAATAATTTATTATTTAATATTAAATATCCAGAAGTTAAAAAATTAAGAAAACTAATAAATAACTCGATTGCTAATAGTGAGAATAAAAAAATAGTAGATAGTAATTTTGAAAAAATGGAAAATTTAAAATTAAGTTTTAGAAATAAAATTAATTCTGAAATTAAAAAATGAAATGAAAAATTAAATAAAAATTCAGATAACATGGATACAGCAACAAAATTTTCAGCAAAAAAATCTATTTTATATAATTTCAATAAAGAATTTAGTTCTAAAGAAAAAATTGATGACATTAATTTCAAAATTAGATCTGGAGAAATATTTGCTATTGCAGGTGTAGAAGGAAATGGGCAATCAGAACTTGCATTAATCCTTTCAGGACTTATGAAGATTAAAAATGCACAAATTAAAATATTAGGTAGAGATATTAGTTCATATAGTGTTAAAGAAAGAAAAGATGCAGGGATATCTCATATTCCTGAAGATAGACATAAACACGGATTAATTCTTGATCTTCCTATTTATATGAATACTGTTACAAATTCTATTTCAAATGAGCCTTATTCAAAATTTGGTTTTATTAATTTTTATCAAATTAAAGAATTTGCAAGAATGTTAATTAAAAAATATGATGTTAGAGGTACAACTAGAGGAACAGCTCCAGCAAGATTATTATCAGGTGGTAACCAACAAAAGCTAATCATAGGTAGAGAAATAACTAACGAACATGATTTAGTAATATTAGTTCAACCGACAAGAGGACTTGATTTGGGTGCTATTGAATACGTTCACTATCAAATCATGAGAGAAAAGGAAAAAGGTAAAGCAGTTTTATTAATATCTTATGAACTAGATGAAATTTTATCGCTAGCAGACACAATTGCAGTTATGTACAATAATTCATTTATTGATGTAGGTGATACTCAAAAAATGACAAAATCATATATTGGTCAATTGATGGCAGGAAAGGATTAATATGAATAAGTTGAAAACTCAGTTGATTAAAGATTCATTTAAATATAGTCGTAAGAGAAAATCTACCACTAAAAGTATTATAATTGCAACAATTGCAATAATTGGTTCAACAATTATAGCTTCCTTGATTGCTGCAATGTTTGGTTATGATCCTTTTGAAACATTAAGAATATTATTTACTGCTGCATTTATTAATGAACCAGAAAAATTTGCTTATATGCTATCTGTATTTGCATTAGCAGCATTTGCATTTTCTTTTGCATTTAAAGCAGGTATCTTTAATATAGGTATTTCAGGACAAATGTATGCTGCAGGGGTGACTTTATTAATTGTTACAAATGCATTAAAAGATGTAATGTTCCCTCCATTTATAGGACAAATATTTTCTTTATTTATTGCAATGTCTGTTGGAGCAATTGTTGCATTAATTACAGGTGCCATGGAAAGATATTTAAAAGTTAATTCTGTAGTTAGTGCAATTATTTTAAATTGAATAATTCTATTGATAGGTTTCTTTGTTATAAGCGCTTGATATAGTAATAGTCTAGACTATTCACAAATGACTGCATCAAAAGATATTCCTGCTCAATTTACATTAGGTGCAGGAAATATTGCAGGTTGAATACCAGCAATCATTATAGTTGTTATTGTTGCAACAATTTTATTAATCTTATCTAAATACACAGTTTTTGGTCATAAAATTAATTCAACAGGTTTATCTTTAGAAGGTTCAAGATATGCTGGTTACAATGTTAATGTAATTAAATTAGCAACATTTGCTATATCAGGAGCATTATCTGGAGTGTTAGCAGTTATACTATATACAGCAAGAACACCTAATATTCCTGCAACAATTATTAATGTTATTGTTCCAGTTGAGGGTTTTAATGGTATTGCAGTTGGTTTAATTGCAAGTAATAATCCAATAGGTATAATTGCAGTTTCAGCAATTATTGGTTTATTTAAAACATCATCTTCATTCTTACCAATGTCTCCAGTATTTAATGATGTAATTATTGGATTATTAATGCTAGGAGCTTCATTAACAGTAATAATGTATAAATATAGACCATGAATCTATATTTTAAAGAAAAGATATGCATCAGAAGTTGATAAATCATACAATGTTTATGAAAATAAAATAGACTCAATTATTTCAAAATATAAATCTATTTATTCAGTTTACAAAAATGTTAATTTAAAAGAAGAACGTTTAGATAGTGAAATTATTGATAATGCTTTCCAAGAAGAAAGATCTTCATACAATTCTATTGATGAAATTTTAGATGATTATTTACATGAAATTAATATTGCAAAAAATAAATATAAAGAAGATGCAATAAACGAATGAATGTTATTAAAATTAAGACCACAAAAATATATAAAATTAAGTAAAGAACAACAAGAATCATATTATGATGAAAAATTAACATTGTATGTTTCTAAACAAAAATCAAAAATTTCATTTGAAAATGAATTGATTAAAAAAGGTAAAAATGACAAATCATTTATTGATAAGTTATTATTGAATGATATTGAAAGAAGAAACAAGATAATAACTAAATCGGTTAAACAAAATAAAGAATGAAAAACTAACAATAACAAAAGAATTGAGAAAAAATATTCAAAACAATATTCTATAAATATTTCTCAAAAATTATTAACAAGTGAAACTATATTAACATATAAATCTTTTGATCAAAAACTAAATAAAATAAATCAAAATGCTATAAAAATGATTAAAAAAGACATTAATGATGTTGGTGTTAGAGAACAATTATTTAATACTCTTGCTGAATATAATAATGAAATTATTAAGAATGGAGGTAAAGCATGCTAACTTGAGGAGCAGATTGATCTAGTATTATTAATAGTGCTATTCTTTTATTTTCAATTTTATGTTTGGCATCATTAGCTGGATATTTTTGTAATAGAGTAGGTATTGTTAATATAGCTATTGAAGGACAAATGATATTCGGGGCTTTTATATTCTCTATCTTTGCTCAAATATTACAACCTCTATCAAATGCATCATTCCCACTACCTATGTTATTGGCAATGATAATATCAATTTTATTAAGTTGATTATTTGGTTTTCTTGTTATTAAAACAAAATGTGACCACACTATTGCAGGTACAGCAATAAATTTATTAATGGCAGGTCTTGCAACATTTTTAACAGGTCCATTGGGTTCTGCGATTTCAGGTGGTATATATCAAAAATTAACACCTAATTATTCATCTCTTTTCCATATTTCAGGTTCATTATTCGGAGATGTATTTATTATTTTATTTATAGTGTTAGTTATTGTTGGAATTTTATGATTTTTAATTTCAAAAACTAGATTTGGTTTAAGATTTAAAGCTGTGGGAGATAATCCAAATGCAGTTGATGCTCAAGGTTTAGATGTTAATAAATATAAATGAATTGGAATAATGATATCAGGAGTATTGGCTGCACTTGCAGGTAGTATATTTGCATATGGTGGACCAAGTGTTGGAGGATCAATCACATTTGATGGTGGTGTAGCAGGACTAGGCTTCTTAGCATTAGGTATAGTTGTTGCTGGTGCATGAAAGATGCCTCTAATTACAATTGCATCAATTATCTTTGCTATATTAGTTAGAATCTTTGAAAATGATAACATTATAAAATTATTATTTAATAATAGTTCTTTAAATGGTTTAAAATATGTTGGAAAAGCAATACCATTTATATTATCATTATTAGCACTTGCAATATTCTCAAGAAAAAGTGTTGCTCCACAAGCACTTGGATTGCATTTTGATAAAACTGCAAGGTAATTATAAAAAATATATATTTTTTAAGGTGTAAAGTAAAAATACTTTACACTTTAT
>CASEPW010000024.1 GCA_949289925.1 uncultured Mycoplasmataceae bacterium | reverse complement strand
GATTAAAAATAAATTATTGTTATGAGAGCAAAGATTAGCACAAAAAGAGGCTTATTTAAAGTCGATTAAAGTTTAATTATCAGACAAATTAATTTTTTATGATTAAATATAAAATGTAGTTATAAAAACTGTTAAATTTTATCTTTCCAATAACATAATTTCAAAAATTTTTTTAAAAAAAATAAAAAAAATAACTCCGAAGAGTTATTTTCTTTTATTTTAGCTTTCTTTTTAAATTAGAATTTAAATTCAGCTTGTTTGAATGTAGGACTAATTCCTAAAGATTTTTCATATGCTTCAATTGAACCATATTTTTTAATATGCATTTTATCTTCAATTAATGTAGGAGCTAATGATAATGCACCAAACACTACTAACATTACTAATTTCATGATTCTTGATACTAGATCTGTTGTAGCTGAACCAAGAACTAAAATATTTGTACCTGAACCATCTTTTTTAGTATTAACTCAAGTACCAAATAATTCATCGAATTTAGTACTTCCAGAAGCACCTGCTGTTAGAATAAACACATTGTAGAATGCATCTAGTACTAAGATAACTGTAGGAATAGCAATCATAATTACAGATACTCAACCAGCTCAAACAAAGTTTTTATTTTTTTCAACTGTAACAAAATTTGATTTTCTATTTCTTAATCCACCATAGATAGGTAAAGCAATAAAGATGAATGCTAACACACATGTTCATGTACCCATAAGATCACAGAATGCATAGATACCACCCATTTCAGCAGTTCCATATAAAGCAATCATGTCTTCAGTTTTCAATGAACCAGAAGCATTTGTTCCAACTGCAGTCAATAAATCACCAACATCACTATAATTAAAATCACCATATGCAGAGAAGCCTGGTCCTTGATAAGCATAAGCGCCAATAATTGTAAACACTAACACAATAGGTGCACTAATAACAACTGAATATCAAATACCAACTCAAGGTTTGCTAGGATTTAATTTATTTAAGTATCTATGAGATAATGGTAATTCATGTTCAGCAATTAAATCTTCAGTGAAACGAGGAGCTCACATTGCAAAACCATTAATAATACCTAAAACACCAATAGCAATTAATAAATTGATAACACCAAAAATTCAATATACATTTTTTTCTTGTAAGAAATCAGTTAATCCAGATAAACCACCATCACCAGTTAATGACATTGAAATAGCAATTAATAAATAGATAACAGTTGTTGCACCTAAACCCAATAAAATTGCCACAGGTGTTTTTTTAGGTTCTTTCATTTCTGATTGTAATCCAGCTGTCGCATAGAAACCATCGTATGCAAAGAAGATTGCACCAATAGCCATGAAAATTCCTAAGAATGGTGTTGCTCTACCAAAATTATAAATATTTGGTGTTGCACCAGAAACATCACCTGTACCAGGTAATTCAAATTCAACATTTGCACCCTTAATACCAACAATAACAAAAGCAATTACTGGAACAGCAATTAATGGAATGAATTTGAATGCCATAATTATTTTATTCATAATATTTCCAGCTCTTGAACTAATACCAGAAACAAAAATGAAGAATGCAGAAATAACTAATGATATAATAAATCAAATTACTCAATCTGCACTAGCAGCACTACCATCTAAAATAGTGTAATCTCATCCACTAATAAATGAACCTAATGCATCTTGCAATGACATAATTACATAGAATGGCATAAAGAAATATGTCAATGGAAGATAGATATAGAACATAAAGTTTTTAGAAGCTTTATATACTACTCTACTATTGAATGTTTTTGTTCATCCAATTAGTGATAAGTTATCATTTCTAGCACTTGCAATTTCAATTAATGCAAGAGCCATAGCAATAACTGCGAAAGCTGCAAGTAATCAAGCCATAATAGCAAAAATTAAATTACCTTGTGAGCTTTCTAGAACACCCTTAGCTTTAAAGAAGATACCTGCTCCGATACATGACCCCATTGCAATCAACATAGCAGAGAAGAATCCAATTTTTTTGCTTGTGGGTTGAGCTGCGATTGTTGTTTCAGCAGCATTTACGTCTTTTTTACCCATAAAAATAGACTCCTTTCAACAATTATATTATAATACTATTTATTTTTTGTGTGAATAATTTTACATAGTGTTTGTATAAATTGTTCAAAAACCATCTTTTATAACAATATTATTAAAAGGATATATTTATTAATTATTAACATATTTTATTTATTTTTTTGCTCCACATTTTGATTTAAAAATGGATAATAATAATTAAAGGTTATATCCTTATTATTAATGAGTGTATAAATTAATTTTGCAGGATGACGATAAATTTCTTTATGACTACTTTTGCCTGTTTATATTATTCTTACTCTTATTTTTTCTAAATATGCGATATAAATAAGATTCTTATCAATTTGATTAAATTCATGTCTAATAATATTAAAATATGGATATTTATAATAATCATCCAAAATATCATATGAAAAATAGAATTTATTAATAATGTAATGTGTTAAGAAACGACTATCAATAGAAATATTTTTAAATCTTTGATTGTTGGATAGGATTTTACTTATTAATGGAATGTGAACCTAGGAATGAATTGTTTTAAAAAAGTACAAATATATAATATGAAAACGATTCTTTACCTTTGTAGATAGCAATTCTAAATTTTGAAAAAGAATAATTAGAAAAGATTAAAAAGAACGAATTATAATATAGATAAAAAACAACAAAGATATAATTTTTTTACAATTTTTTCATATTTTATAACATTACCTTAAATATAGTGTTTTTTAATTTTTAGAGATTTAGAAAGTTTACTAACTCTATTTTTAAATGATTCAAGAGTTTCATTTGTGATATCCTTTAATAATAAAAAATCATATATAAGTCTTGCTAATTCTTTAGATTTTTCAGTATTTAAACCTCTAGAAGTCATTGCAGGTGTTCCAATTCTAATACCACTAGATGTATTTGGAGGTAATGTATCAAATGGAATAGAATTCTTATTAACTGTAATATTAATTTTATCTAATCTATCTGAAGCCTCTTTACCTGTTAAACCAAATGATTTTACTGTATCAATGATAAATAAATGGTTGTCTGTACCATTTGATACAAGTTTCACACCTAACATTTTAAATTCCTCTGCCATAGCTTGAGCATTATCAATTATTGCTTGTTGGTAAATTTTAAATGATGGATCTAATGCTTCATTAAAACATACAGCTTTTGCTGCAATAACATGTTCAAGTGGCCCTCCTTGCACACCAGGAAACACCGATGTGTTAACTTTTTTAATAATTTCTTCGTCATTGGTCATAATAATCCCTGATCTTGGACCTCTTAAAGTTTTGTGAGTAGTAGAGGTAATAATATCAGCATACCCAACAGGTGATGGATGTAATCCTGCTGCAATTAAACCAGCAATATGTGCTATATCAGCCATTAAATATGCTCCAACTTCTTTTGCTATTTCACTAAATTTAACAAAATCAATTTTTCTAGAATATGCACTTGCACCACAAATAATTAATTTAGGTTTTACCTTTAGTGCTATTTTTCTTACTTCTTCATAATCAATAATACCGTCTTGATTAACACCATAAGTGAATGATTCATAAAATTTACCACTAGATGTAATTTTATAACCATGAGATAAGTGACCTCCAGCTGCTAAATCCATACCTAATATTTTATCTCCTGGTTGTAACAAAGACATATATGCAGCAATGTTAGCACTTGTTCCTGAGTGTGGTTGTACATTAGCATATTTTACGTTAAAAAGTTTAGTAAGACGATTAATCGCTAATGTTTCAATTTGATCAATATATTCACAACCATCATAATATCTTTTACCGCTATAACCTTCTGCATATTTGTTTGTTAAAATACTACCAGTTGCTTTTAATACATCAACACTTACATAGTTTTCACTTGCTATAAGTTCAATATTATTTTTTTGTCTTTTTTTCTCTAATTTAATTAAGTCAAAAAGTTGTTTATCTTTCATGCATACCCCATTTTATATTATAATGATAATATATTTTATATTAAATTGGAGAATTTATGGAAAATAAAGAAAAAAAATATTTAATTATAAAAAGAGAAGGTTGCATTGGATGTGGTGCTTGCATGGTAGCAAGTAATGGTAAATGTTATTTTTTAGATGGTAAAAGTTGATGTAGTAAAGTAGAAGTTGAAAACGCAGAAGAAGTAACGGAAGTTTGTCCTACTAGAGTAATAGAAACTGCTACACTTGAAGAATATGAAAAATTAGAACAAGAACTTATAAATAATGGCGTATTAAAAAAATAAAGCATTTGCTTATAATTCAAATGCTCTTAATTTAATTATCTTAATATTAGGATTTGGTTTAAATCTAGGGTAATTATTAACCTTAGGTTGATCAACTTCATTAATAATTTTGTTTTCTGAACTATGATTGTTTAAATTATCAATGATTGATTGTTGTTTTTCAATTTGTTGTTGGCTACCTAAATGTTGTTGATATAATTGATTAATATAATGATTATTATCTAGTATTTTATCATTAAATTGTTCAATCTCATCATAGTTGTTACTATTTTGAGAAGAATAATCTCACTTGATAAATTCTTGCTCAGATCTTTCTTTAGCTAATTTTAGAGATTCAACTTTTTGTTTTTTAATTAAATCATCACCTTTCAATGGTAATCTAATTTCAAAATCTCGTTGTTTGTGATAAAAAGAATTTCTTCTTTTAATTAATATTTCATGTTTTAAATCATCATAGAATGTTTGATTAACAATTAATAAAAATAATTCAAACACTTCATCAGCATTTAATGTCAATTTATCATTTGGTTCAAAAACATAAAAGAACTTAATAAATCTATCAAATGTTGATGCCATCAACACATACATTGCAACTAAATCAAATTCATTAGTTGAACATTGATGAATCAATGTGTTAAATATTAAATCAATATTTCATGTTCTTGAATTAAAATCAAAACAATTTCTACATGAAAAAGCAAAATAGTTTATAAAATTATTTGCCAATTCATTATCAGATTCCATTGCATATAGAAATAAATTTAAATAATTTTTGTTAAATCTATCCTGTAAATCAAGTGAGGATAAATCTCTGATTTCAAATATTCATTGATAATGTCTTACCAATCTGTTTACTAAAACTACAGGATTAGCTATACAATCTTTAAATTGATTGTACAAATTACGATCATTCTTTTTTAAATATTTGATTACTTGATTTAACTCTACCATTTTAAATTTTCTTATGGTTTAATTATTATTTTTTTAAGTTTCCTAAAATAAAGTCTTTTGCTGCTTTAGTAAAAGAAAATTTAGGTACAATTTTTGCTGGAATTAAAACTGGTTCTTTAGTTAATGGGTTAATTCCTTGTCTAGCTTTTTTGTTTAATACTTTAAATTTACCAATGTTGAATAATTTGAATTCACCTTTTGTTTTTCATTCAACTAATAAAACTTTTTCAAATGCTAATAATACTTCTTCAATTTCTTTATTAGAATATTGACCACCTAAGTTTTCGTTGATTGCTGAAATCATTTCTTTCTTAGTCATTGTTTTTACTTTTTTGTCTGCCATAATAATTCTCCTTTGTTTGACTACTATACTAATAATTATACTAAAAAATGGTTAAAAGTCTTATTTAATAACAAAAAATCTAATTATTATAAGATGAAGTTAAAAAAATAGAAAAATTCTCATAAATGTTGTAACGTGTGGTTTTTAGTGGAATAAAACCTGGTTTAAATGAGCTAGTTTTATTATTTGAAATACCCCCTCAATAAATTCCCATTGGTAATTGATCCATTCAATTAAATTGCATATTATTGAAATCAAAGTCAATTGGTAATTGATAAACTGCAGAACCAGAAGATCCTTCTATTAAAGGTCATTGATTATAAAATGACGAAGAGTATGATGATGCAAAATATAAAGAATTTAAACGTTCAACAGAATCTAATGGTTGATTTTGGCCTTGTTGTACATTTAAATAAGAATAAAAACCATCAAATTGATATGTATCTATCGCTTGAGCTATTAATTGACCTTGTTCTTTTTCATTGTCTGCAGGATGTGCAGGGTTTCCAGCTATATATGTCATGGCATTGTTTGAAAATGACTTTAATTTATTTTTATCATTTAATCATTTTTGATATGGGTTTGCAATTTTTGAAAAAATAGCGGAATCAAATTGATTATATGTTGATTTTGTAATAGTTAGTTTAATTACTGACATGTCTATGTTGTAATAATTATTTTCTGAAGATGCAGTATTTGAAAATAAATTTAAATCATCATGATTATTATAAGTTTTTGAATTATCTGTTATTACATTAACTTTTTCTACATTAAATTGTCTGTAGTTATTTACTCAATTTTTTGACGTTAATACTCTATATGAACCATTCTCATTTGTATCAGATAATTCAAATCCTCTTGTAATTTCTGTATTATGTTTAAAGAATAAACTTTGAGAATCAATAGAGCCACCATTATATTGGACTGCATCATTTACAACATGGAAATTTGTCATTAAATATCAATAAACATGTGATGATGAAGAATTTGTATCTAAATAAAAACTTCATGCTGTACCTGATGATAATCCATTATGAATAGCAAATGTAACTTTAAAAGAATTTTTTTGTGAAAATGTCTCAGCATTTTTATAGTCAGTTCAATCGAACGGTTCCAAAGGGATTATTGTAGCCCTTTTATCAATTGTAAAGTTTTGAACGATAAAATAGGTACCAACACCTATAGAAGCAGTTGAAATTAAACCTAATAAAAAAAATGGTATGATTTTTTTGAATTTAATCTTCATACCACTTATTATAATACTTTGTTGTAATTATGCAATTTTTATTGCCATCTCCAATGCTAAAGACATCATATTTTTAAATGTAGTAACTCTTTCATCAGGAGAAAGACATTTATTTTGTTCAACTATAGAATCACTAACTGAAACAATAGTTAAAGCTTTCTTGTTATTTTTGATTGCATTTGCATATAATCCAAAAGCTTCCATTTCTGCTGCTAATAAGTTCTTATTATCAATTAATGAATTAACTCAATTGTTATATTCTACATTTTCAGAATAAAAAACATCTGAAGATAAAATAAGACCGTTTATTGTTTTAATTCCTAATTCTTTTGCAGTAGAATTAGCTAAATCTACTAATTCTTTTGTTGCAGATAAAGTATCTTCTATTGTGTTAACGCCGATCGATTTAGCATATGTTGAATTAGAAATTGCTTGATTCCCTATAATAATTTGCCCAAGTTCCATCCCTTTAATATATGATCCACATGAACCTATTCTTATAATTGTATCAACATCATAAAATTTAAATAGCTCATGTGAATATATGCCAATTGATGGAATACCCATACCATGACCCATAACAGTAATTTTTTTATTTTTATAAAATCCTGTAAAAGCCAACATTCCTCTAACATCATTAACACATTTGTAATCTGTTAAAAAATTTTCAGCAATAAATTTTGCTCTTAATGGGTCACCTGGCATCAATACAACTTTTGCAATTTCATCTTTTTTTGCTTTTATATGTGGTGTCATTTTACTCCTTATGCATATGTAACAATTAATAAAACAATTATTGATGCTAAAAATATAATACCATGAATAAATAAAGAGATATACATAAATTTTTTTGTATATTTTTGTCTTTCAATTACATATTTAGTAAATTCTTCATATGTTTTTATTTCATTTAATGATTCATTAATTGGTGTTATATGAACCTTTTGTTTAAGAGCTGAAATTTTGGTAATTCTACTAAATTTTAATCCCATATATCCAAATGAGTTGAATATACCTGATCTTGATATCAATCAAAATAAATTCAAACATAATGTAACTCCAGGAACTGATACTAAATAATTTTGTCACTTTAATTTAAAATAAATATCAAGTTGTCACCCTGCTATAAAAACAGCTAATCATCCCGCAAATAAAAGAAACAACAAAAATATAAAAGGAATAATTCCATTTGGATAGTATAATTTATCGAAATTAATTGGTTCATCTGCTGAAGAAGGGTGTTTAATTTTATTAACAACATATCCTTCTTTAAATGTGCCATTGCTTATTTTACTCATTTTTTAAATTGACTCCCGCTACAAAAAACATAATGGTCATTATCATTTGGAACTTTATGAAATTCAGGTTTATTATGAATTGAATAGTTTTTATCATAATTTAAATCTGAATCAAAAGAAGATAAGTCAACATGAATTTTAGATAATTCAGGTGATGCTTTTATTAATGATATTGTATAAGGGTGTATTGGGTTATTAAATATTTCATTAGTATTTCCTTTTTCAACTATTTTACCTTTATGTAAAATGATTAATCTATTACATAAGAAATTAACCATTGATAAATCATGTGCAATAAACATAAAAGTGATTCCTTGAGTTTTTGAAAGATTTTTCATAATGTTTACAACTTGTGCTTGAATTGAAACATCAAGAGCAGAAATAGGTTCATCAGCGATAATGAATTTTGGTTTAGAAATTAAACTTCTAGCAATTACAATTCTTTGTCTTTGACCACCTGAAAATTCATGAGGATATCTAAATGCATGTTCATTTTTTAAACCTACTTCATTTAATGCTTCAAATACTTTTTCTGTTTTTAAAGCATTTTGTAAATATTTTTTATTTGAATTTAAAATTAATGTATTTTTTGATCTCAATGATTTATATAATTCAACTTGATCAACCATACTTTGATGTTGAATTTTACATGCATCTAAATTATTTAATCTATTTTTAAATTCTGTTTTTAAGTTTGCAAAAGCAATTTTAAAATCTGGGTCTTTATCCTTTAAGTTTCTTTTGATTAAAGATAAAATTTTTCTTTGTAATTTTAAAATTTTTCTAGATAAAAAATCATATTGTGAAGAAAAAAATTCTATTTCTTTTTGTTGTTTTAATAATTTTGGTTTTATTTCATGATTAAAATAATGATTATCAAGATTAATAAAATCTTTTCTAATGATATCCTTATCTTTTAAATTTTCTTTTTCATTATGTAAATTTTCAATGTTTTGATTTTTTAAATCAGAATATCTATAAATTATTGAAATCTTTTCTAGCTTAATATCTAATTTGCTGATTTCATCATTTTTATTTTTAATTTCTTTGATAATTTTATGTTTATTATCATTTGATTTTTTTGCAAAATCATGAACTATTTTTTTAATAGTTTTAGATGTTAAAAGAAAATCTTCATCTATTTTTTCATCAATTAATTTATCGATTTTTTTGTATTTTTCATAATAATAAGAAATTTCAGGAGTTAGTTCTAATGATTTTGATTCAGAATTAAAAATTTGTTTTAATGATTCTCCAATTTCTTCATTCTCATTAGATAGCTTAGTAATTTTTTCCAATAATCATTGGTATTTTGTTGAAACATGTTTATTTATTGCATCAGAAAATTCTCTAATATCATCCAATGATAAATAAATATCAAATTTTATTTTTTCCATTATTTTTGCCACATCTTTAGCAATAGCAGATTTAATTTTATTTAAAGAATAATCAAATAAATCGATAGTAGTTTTTCTTCTTTGATGATATAAATTTGCTTGATTATTATAGTCTGTTATTAGTGATGAAATAAAAACAGAATTTTGCTCTTTAAATTTTATTTCTAACATTTTTTCTAATGCTTTTTTTTGTTCATACAATTCATCACGTTCTTTTTTTAACTGTATTCATTCTTCTGATTTTTTATATTTTTGTTTTTCGTCAGAATATTTCTTTTTTGCATCTATAAAATTAATTTCAGTTTCATCAAGTTGATGTTTTAAATATGTATCATAATTATTAAAAATTATTTGTTTTGTTTCCTTAACTAAATTATTTAAACTATTTAAATTTTTTGTTAATTCATTTTCTAAATTAATAAAAAATGATGTTAATTCATCTTGCAAAAGTTCAATTGAATTATATTTTTTGACATCAAATGATTCTAATTTATGAATTATATTTTTATAAGAATTATATAGTTTTTTATAATATGGTAATAAATATTTAATGTTAAGATTGTAATCTTGTCATTGCGAAATGTGATAGAAAAAAGGATTTATAGTTTTACAAATTTCAATTATGTCATTTGCTTCTTTCTTTAATGTTTTATTAATAATAATTGGTTCAGAAATTAATGACATTACATTTTTTCTAGGATTTAATGATGACATAGGATCTTGAAAAATCATTTGCATGTTTTTTGTTAATCAATTTTTTGTTGATTTAGATATTTTTTTATTATTAATAATCTTGTCCATGAACGTGATTATTCCACCATTTGTATTTAATAAACGGATTACACATTTACCTGTAGTAGACTTTCCAGAACCAGATTCTCCTATAACACCAAAAAAATCACCTTCATAAATATCAAAAGTTAATTCATCAAGAACCTTAAAAATTTTTCCATTTTTTGTAAAGTATTTTGATAAATCTTTTACAGAAAGAATTTTATTTTTTGTTTCTACAGATAATTGATTATTTTTATTTTCCATTATTACCTCTATTTCTATTTTTAATAGCAATTGATTTTTTTGCTATTAATAACTTTTCTTTAATTTCTTCAGGTATTGGTTGATATGGCGCATCTTTATGTAATAATCATGTAGCTGCATAATGTGTTTCTGAAATTTTGAACATTGGTGGTTGTTTTTCAAAATCAATTTTTCTAGCATAAATATTTCTTGCTGCAAAAGCATCTCCTTTTGGTGGCGAAATCATATTTGGTGGTGTACCAATAATTCAAGTTAATTCTTTTGAAGATTTAGGATCAGGGATTGAGCCTATTAATGCTCATGTATATGGATGTTTTGGATTTGTAAAAATATCTGAAACAGTTCCTTTTTCCACTATTCTTCCTGCATACATAATATAAATATAATCACATAAATTTGCGACTAGAGAAATATTATGAGAAATAAAAATAATTGCAATTTTATAATTATCTCTTAGTTTTTTTATTAAATCGATTACTTTTGCTTGAATAGTAACATCAAGTGCAGTCGTAGGCTCGTCTGCAATAATCAAATCAGGCTCACCAACAATTGTCATAGCAATTACTATTCTTTGTCTCATACCACCTGAAAATTCATGAGGATAAGAATTAATAGATTTTTCAATATTTTTAATACCAATAAAAGTAAGTACATTATACATTTTTTCATATAATGATTCTTTGCTAATTGCTAACTTATAAGCCTCTTTTGCTTCTTTTAATTTTTGTTTCTTTTCTTCTAGCGAATTTGAAATATATTTTTGATTAGAAACTTGCTTTTGTGTTAATTTACCACTAGCATAAGCATTAATCTCAAAAATTGCATTATTATACTTTCTTTTTTGAGTAATTTTAATTGCATCTATAATTTGTGTTTTGATTTTTTTTGTAGGATCAAGAGATGATAATGGATCTTGTGGAATGTACCCTACTCTTGTCCCTCTAATAAATGGTCAATCCTTCTTTTTAATCCCTAAAATATCTATTGAATTTAAATTTAACATTTTTGCTTTTAATATAGACCCTTCATTGAAACCCATAATTGATTTTACAGAAACAGATTTTCCTGATCCTGATTCACCAACAAGACCAATTATTTCACCACGATTAACTTTTAAGTCTACACCTCTAACAGCTTGAACAAAACCAGATTTAGTTTTAAAATAAACCTTCAAATTTTCAATATCTAAAATTTCATTATTTTGTAATGTATTTTTTTCATCTGGAATATAATTACTAATTTTTAATGATTTATTAAACATATTATTCACCACTTACCTTTGGATCTAATGAGTCATTTAAATGGTTAGAAATTAATTGTGCTGAAAGAGTAATTAATACAATCATAATTGTTGGACCTAATAGTAAGTATAAATATGGATTTAATCTTGCTGTTTCAATCATCGAACCTAGTGAAATATCAGTAGCAGATCTAACTCCTAAAAACACTAATGATGCTTCAAAGAAAATCACTTTAGGAATCATATTTACCATAATAACTACTAATCTACCTGCAACATTAGGCAATAAGTGTGAAAATAATATTCTAGTTTCACTTGCACCTAAAGTTCTTGCTGCTTGAACAAATTCAGCATCTTTATATTTAATGATGAATGTTCTTGCAGTAATCGATGGTCACATTCACGATACTAGAATCAATGAGATTCCTACAATAGGTAAAGATAAATTACCACCTGAAAATACTAAACCAAATATTAAAATTCATAAAATTAATGGAACACCTGATAAAATTTCAACTATTCTCATCATAATAACATCAGTCATTTTACCTGCTTTAGAACCTGCTATAGAACCATAAATAGTTCCTATAAATACTGAACAAACTGCTACTAATATAGCTAAAACTAGTGACTGTAAAGTAGAGAATCAAAGTAGATTTCATCAATTTCTACCTATACCATCTGTTCCTAAAATTAAAGTAACATTTTCTAAACCAGGTATTAAATATGGATTAAAATTAACCAATTGATATTGACTACCTATAGGAATAACTTGCTCATAAATCCCCTTTATACCTAATGCATTAATTGCATTAAATGTATCATAATCTACTATAACAGTGGTAATCCCTGATATTCCTAATCACGGAATTCTTGGTGGTAAGTAAGCAATTATTGATGATGGAATACCCAATGAAATAGGATCATCTATATGATTTAAATTGACGAGTGAAGTAATAATAGAAAATAAAACAATAAATCCTAATAAGAAAGTAAAAAATGTAGCAATTTTAGACTTAAAGAATCTTCTACCTAAATCTCTTAAATATGTAGTTGGTTTACCTGTAATTTGCTCAGGAGAAGAAGAAAAGATATCAACTTGGTTAAACATTTCAGGAGAAATATCATAATTAACATTTTGTTCGATACCTTTTTGTGAAACAAAATTTAATTCTTCTTCATCAACAGGTAAAAATAATAATTCATTAGCTTTAGAATCTAATTCTTGAACTGAATTATCAATAATTGATTTTGCAACAATTTTATATCTTAAACGTGAAGAAATGCTATTCATTAATGAATTATCAATATTAACTTCATCATAAAATTTAAATGCATTCTTTGTTGTATCAGATTTTATTTCTAATCTATGAATAACATTTGGTTTCAATTCATATGAAATACCTTCATTGTAAACAGGTTGAACTAAACCAACAGATATTAATCTATCTAAATCTTTTAATCTAATTGTGTTTATATTATTCTTTATCCTTTCAAAAGAAGATTTATTATTTTCATATAGGTATTGTACTAATTTATAATCATTTTCTTTTATTCCTATACTTTTTAATTTTGTTTCACTAAAAATTTCATATATATCGTCATTTGAAATAGTCTTATTTAAACCTATTCCTTTATTTAAAAAACTAAATTTATCAAATAACATAGATTTTAATTCTCTACCAAATTTACATTCTATTTTCTTTCATAAACTTACAGAAGATTTTTCAGCTAAAACTATTCTAGGATCTATAAAAGAATATGTAATATCAGCTAATATTTGAATAATGAAATATATACTAGAATAAAATACTGCAGAGAATAAAACAATATTAAATTCCTTTTTAACTATTGCATTTACTAATTCATTAGCTGTTCCAGGAACGTTAAAGAATTTTTCAATGATTATTGACCCTGATAGAACTGTAACAAATGATGGTGCCAATATCGAAATGATTGGAATTGCTCCATTTCTAAGTGCATATCTAAAAACAACAGTTCTAAATTTATAACCTTTTGCTAAAGCCGTTTTAATATATTCTTGTTTGAATACTTCAACTAATTCATTTCTTGTGTAATATATAATAATTGAAATAGAAGAAAGTGTCATAGATAATATCGGTATTATCATAGACAAAATAACTTGTGATGTTGAGGCACCATCTGAACCTGGAACTATAAAATTAGTGGGGAGTCCTATTAACCCAGCTAATTGAATAAGATATAATGCAAAAACAAACGATGGTATAGAAATGAATAATACTGCAATAGCATTAATGACAATATCCAATCATTTACCTCTATAATAAGCAGAAACAATCCCTAATAATATACCAATAACTGATGAAAGTAAGAATGCTGGTCCTGCAATCATCAATGTATATTTAATAGGTTCTATCATTGTATCTAATACATTAGAACCATTTGAATAAACAATACCAAAGCCCTTACCTGTAAATAAACCTGAAAAAAATCTTCAGAATTGAACAAATACATTGTCCAATAATCCTGCTTGTCTTACTTTTTCTAAATATGATGCATCAGTATCATTATTTTCTCTAGGAATTGGATAACCTGGAACAGCTTGCATTAGGAAAAATACTAAAACTAATAATACAAATAAAGCTAAGGCTGCAAATAATAAACGTTTAACAAAATATTTAAACATTAATTGCCTCCTTTATTGTTATTTTTAATGGAATTATTCAATAACTCATCATATGTTCAAATTATTAAGCCTGATTTTCTTTGTTCATATGTATTAACATCTAAAATATTTAAATCATTAAACATATATGTTTTATATGCAGCATATCATCAATATTTTTTAATATAATCAGGGTTGTTTTTATCAACTAAATCATATACACCATATGGTAAAAAAGAATTTTCTATAGATTTAGTAATTCCTGGGAAAACAACAGATTTTAATGATACTCAATTAATACAATTAACTATGGTTTCTCTAATTGTCGCACTTGTAGCATATATATTTTTATCTGGATTATATGCTTCGATTGGAGTATAGTAATCTCTAACAATTAAATCATAATAAGGTTTTGAGATATTAGATTTTAATTTTGGATTAACTCCTTCTGGAAAAATATAATTACCATATTCATCAATATCATAATTAACAACTTCATAATTACCATTATCTCTAACTATAGGGTCACCATTAGTGTCTAAAATAATATTTTTATCATTTTTACTAAATACTTGAAGGTTAAAAGTAATAAGATTTGATTTATTATTTTTTTCTATAAGCTGAGTTCTATAATCATTTGGAAATGATTGCTTTGCTTCTAATAATTTAGCTGAAGAAATTAATGAAACATCAAGTTCATTATTTTTAAATTGCTCGAAAGTCAAAATTTCAGAATAACTTCCTGCATATTTCAATACTATCTTAGGAATTTTTGCAACAATATTTTCTTCACTATTTCCATTACCATTAGGTGGTTGTTGAGAATTAGGAGAAATAGTATTAGTTAATTTAAATGATTTGTATTTTTGATCATTTAATTCGTCTTTAAAAGCATTAAAATAAGATTCATTAAGATTAAAGACTATTTGTTGCTGATCAATACTAGAAATATAATATGGAGATGCAAAAGCATAATCTTTTCAAGAATTAGAATTTAAAACAGGGTTTCCTGAACCATAGAAATTATAAAAATCAATTTGTGAAGAATTTACTTTTAAATAATATTCTCCATTAATATATGGATTAGGTTTATCAGTTATTTCAACAGCATTTGGCAAAAGACTCATAAATGTATCATAATCAATAATATTCTTTACTGATTGTTTAAATGCTGGAATAGCACAGAAATATTGCTTTTGTAAGATATCTAAAACTGAATCAATAGATAATTCAGGTTTTTCTTTAAAGTGTAAAACAAATTCTTTTGTATCATTTAGTGATTCATTACGTTCTAAATTTTTTGAATCATTAATTGTTTTATTGACATCTAGAGAGATTAAGTCTATAAAATAACTATTAGCGTTTAATGAAATTTGGTTTGAACGAATAAATGCTATTATTGAAGCTGTAAAATCTTCTGGTGATAAAAACATTTTTTGATTATTAACATTAATTTGGTTACCTGTATAATCTACTCATGGAATTGGTCTTATTCTAAAAGTTAAAGTGTTAGTTGTTTCATCATAAGAATTTTTTAAATCATCAATTGATGTTTTTGAACCTGTTGAAACTAAATAAGTATGATCAGAACCTATAGGAGTTTGTGGATTCCTGATGTTATTATAATTTGAAACTGTTGTTCAAGATGTTAATGCTGTTCATGCTGATTGAAAAAAAGATGATGATGGAGCATTAGAGAAAGCTGGATTAAATGGTGTTTTATTGACATCAAATGGAGAAGATTTATTTCATAATCTAAATTGTGCAGGTCCACTTACAGTTGATTTATTGTAGTATCAATCTCTAAAACTATAATCTGCATTTGGATTATTTGGATTAAAATAACCTGCTCTAATTAAAAATGGTATAGAAGAATTTATTCCATCCTCAACAAAAGGAATATTAGCAATTTGAGAAGTTATTCAATTAACAAATAATATACCATCGCCTGGATTAGAAGTAGTATCATATAAACCTTTAGTATCCCCACTAACAGTTGATTCTTGAATATTCAATTTTGAATTATTAACAGTTCAAGTACCTATAGTATTTGATAATGAAGTATAAAATTGACCAATATAATCAGTTGAACTAGCTTTTTGTTTAGAACTATAATTTAACAATTCAATAGGAGAGTGGAAAAGATTTTTTCTATCAAGTTCTTTTCTTAAATTTATTTGTCAATTTTCTTTTGGATTTTCTAATAGACGATATAATTTTGGTCATTGATTACCAATAGGGAATTGATCTGTAAACATATATGTTAATCAAGTTGTAATTGCATTAAAATCAGGTGATCAATAAAAACTAATAAGTTCTGTATTTTTTTGAAAAAAACCTTCTTGAACAGAAAGAGGAGTTCTTGGAATATTATTAAAACCCAATCTACTATCTATTGCTTTGAATGTTCTATCTAATAATAAGAAAAAGTTCTTTTCCCCTTCAGAAGGAACTGAATTTAAATTTCTAAAATCTAAAATTAATCCTGGGAATTTTTCATGATAAGTTTTTTCATAATACGATTCATATCAATCTAAAATAGTTCTAGTTTGTTGAATCATATCCTTGATATATTTGTTTTTTGATTCATTTCCTTTTATTATTTCATTTACATCTGATGTAGATGCATATGGTGTATTTGTATTAGTAAATTCTAGAATATATGTATATAGTGGATATATAGGTTTTGGTCTAAAAGTAATAAAACAAGAGGTAGCAACAACACCAGCCATAGCTAATGATAAAAAAGAAGTAACAAAAATTTTACTTTTTCTTTTCATATATACCTCCTTTCTAAAAAAAATGTCCTAGCTTGTTGCCTAGGACTTCCAAACAAAATCAATTGTGGACGACCAGCAACGAATATTTTATGAAATATTAATAGTGAAAACAAACAATCTCATATATAAATTATACCACATTTTATGTGGAATGCTATATATTGTTGTTGAAACTTATCATTGGAAAGTTAAAATTTAACACTTTCATAGGATTCTTTGGAAAGATAAAATTTAACACTTTTATAACTATAATTATTAGTC
>CASEPW010000023.1 GCA_949289925.1 uncultured Mycoplasmataceae bacterium | reverse complement strand
TCTATTTTGAATTTTTTACTATTTGATGCATTAGAAATAAATGGTAATGTTTTTGTTATAAAATTTTGTAATAATGTTGATTTAACATTACCTTCTTGATTTGATGATAACTTACTAGATAAAATTGATGAATGATTCTTAATTTTTAATGTTTCTTCAGCTCTTTTTAATTCTTCAGTTAACATTTGGTAATTAGATTCATGAACGTTTATTTCATCTAAACTATATTTACTTTCTTCGATAATTTTATTAGGGTTATTATTGTTTATTTCAACATTAAATTTAGTTACAGTTTCTAAAATTTCTTCCCTACTATTTTGTGCAACAAAATCTTGTTTATTGTTTTCTACAACATTATTAAATTTTAAATCTTCTTGTGGTTGTTGTAATTCATTATTTTGTATTTCAATTGGTTTTGTAAATTCATTTATTTTTTGTTCTAAATCTGTGATGAATTCATTCTTAAATTCATTCATAGATTCTACAGTGTTAGTGTTTTGATAATGTAAATCATTTGTAGCTAATAATAATGAAATTTTTGCAAATTTTATATCTTGTGAATAATCTACAGAATAAGTTAGATCAAAATTTCTATTTTCTGTTAATTCTTCAATTACTTTTCTAACATCAGAAATAAATGTTGAAGGAACATTTTCGCTCAACTTTAAAGTTAAAATACCTTTTTTTGATCCAATTATTTTTTCATCAAATAATGTAGAAGAAATTTTTTCCTTTAATATTTCACTTGAATTTTCATTATTATCTAATTCACAATTAATAATTTGAAAATTAGTTTTTTCTTTAAAGAAATTTTTAATATCATTAAAATCAATATTTATATGACTAGGTTCATTAACTGTGTTTATTAAATCAGTTATAGTATCACAAATAACTTGATTAGACTTTTCAAAACGGTTAAATAATGTTTCATCTTGTGCTTCGTAACCTATAATTTTATCATTGTTAATAGTTGCAATACCATTTACTTGTTTCTTTAAATTATTTAAACCTAATAAACCTTTATCATATATTGTTTGACCTTCAGTTTGATATGAAGGAACATTAACTATTGATATAGTTAATATATTTAATTTTTGTGCAATTTCAGCAATAATAGGAGATGCACCTGTACCAGTACCTTTACCCATACCTGAAACAATAAATAATAAATCTACATCTTTTAATAATTTTTCAATTATGGCTCTATCTTCATTTGCTGCTTTTTCTCCAACGATTGGATCAGAACCTGAACCATAACCTCTTGTAGTATTTTTCCCAATTAAAATAACTGAATATCCTAAATCTTTCATCTTTTTAAGAACTTGATAATCAGTGTTAATAGCAATTAATGATGCTGGGTCTATATTACTGTTTTTTGCCATATGTCTAATAATATTATTTCCTGCTCCACCAACACCAAAAACTTTTATTCTTAGTTTAGGTTCAAATTGAAAATCATCAAGATTGCTCATTATTCCATTTTCATCAATATTTAATTCTACTTTGTTTTGTGATGGAGTAATATTAATATCATTTACATCAGCATTTGAAAAATCATTGAAATTATTGTTGAATTGATTGTTATTAAAATTTTGGTTATTCATTGTTGTCTCCTAATTTATTGTCTTTCCTTCGTTTAACATTTTTTGAGCATTTAGAATGCAATATGTATATTTTGTTTCAAACATCAATACGTTTTTTGGTTTGACTATATTGAATTGATATTTATGTAAATTAAATAAATTAAATATATGTTGGGTTATTATTGAATTTGAAATTAAATTGATTCTTCGTATTGTTGTGTCTTTTTCTTTTTTGTAATATTCTATTTTTTCTAATATTAAATCAAGTATTACTGATGTATATTTTTTTATTATTTCATCGATTGTACTTTGGTTAATTCTTAGCATTTTACAATCTTCATTATTATTTATATTAGCAATACACATGTCAGGATTTTCTTTAAAAAAATTAATATTGGAGATGTATTCAATGATATTTCTTTTTTTAATTTTGGTATCTTTTTCTATTTGTTCAATTAAATTATTAATTCCTTTGTTATCACATATTACATTTGATATTAAATGATTGTTATGAATTGATGTTATAGAAATATTGTTTTTGTTTATTAATATATTTAATTCATCATTTTCATCACTATTTTTATACAAATCAAGAGTTGTGTTGAAATTTTTTATTTTTATATCTAATTTTTCAAAAATTTCTTTAAAGCTATCATAAATTAATTTATTTATAATATATTTCTTACCTAAAATTTTAACTTCATCACCAAAATATTCTCTATCAATTTTTTCAAAAATATATTCTCCTACTTGTCATTTAATTACATCAAAGTAATATATATACTGATCTTCATTTTTTGATTTTACTTGCAAGTTTGGATAGATTTCATCTTCTCATATTTGTTGTGTCAATGATTTATTTTTTAATTTAATATCATAGTCAAAATTCTGAATATTTACATTAAAATTATCCAAACACAAAGAAATATCTTTTATTGGATTATCTATAAACTTGTTTGCATCATCAACTAATTTTTTTATTATTTCAAAATATTGTTTTTTATCATAAATTGTACCGTTAACTATAGTGTTGTTGTTTTTAAGCGAATTAAAGTATAAAGGAATAATTTGACCATTAAAAGATGATCAAATATAAATAGATGAATAATCGTCGTCGATTCCAATAATGATATTATTTTTCATCATTTTCCTTTCTAATTAAAATTCTCAATTTTGCTGATTTTGAACGTGAATTTTCATTTAATTCCTTCAATGATGGTTTAATACTTTTTTTAGTCTTAAATTCAACATCATTTACTTTTGTAGGAACATAAGATGGAATTTTACTTGTGGTTAATTTTTTAAAAGTTTCTTTTATGATTTTATCTTCTAATGAATGGAAAGTTACTACTTGCATTTTTCCATTGTTATTTAACATATTTGCTGCTTCATATATTGAATCTTCTAAAAAACTCAGCTCTTGGTTCACTTCAATTCTAATTGCTTGAAAAAAAACTTTTGCAGGATGTTTATTTTTATTTAATTCTTTTAGTGGTAATGATTTTTTTATAACATCCACTAATTCGAATGTTGTTTCAAAATGCTTTTTTTGTCTTTCTTCAACAATCTTTTTTGCAACATTATACGAGTACTTACTTTCACCATACTTTTTAAAAATATCTACTATTTTTTCAAATGGATAACTATTTATCACATCTGATGCTCTAATTGATTGTTTTGTATCCATCCTCATATCAAGAGGTCCATTATTTTTATATGAAAATCCTCTTTCTGGATTATCTATTTGTGGAGATGAAACTCCAAGATCATAAACAATTCAATCAATTTTATCTATTTCCAATTTATTAAGATGAGATTTTAAATTAACAAAATCATCATTAATTAAAATAACATTTTTAATATTGTTTTCATTAAGATATTTTTTAAAATTGTTTATAGCAAATTCATCTTTATCAAAACATATTAAAGTTGCAGTTTTAGGAATAAGGTTTAATATTCTTTTTGAATACCCTCCCATACCTAATGTACAATCCACATAAACACCATTTTCAATAATTGGAAATTTATTTAAGATTTCTTCTATTAAAACACTATAGTGGTAATTAGAAGATGTCATCATTTATACTTTCTGCTATTTCTTCTAATGTCTTGTCTGATTCAGATTTAAATTCTTCATATTGATTTGAATTTCAAATTTCTAGTTTATCTCCAAGTCCTATGATTGTAACTGAAGTTTCTATAGAAGCCTCTTTTAATAGATTGCTAGG
>CASEPW010000022.1 GCA_949289925.1 uncultured Mycoplasmataceae bacterium | reverse complement strand
TTATATGGTGGTGTAAAGTTTTATAATAGAAAAGAAGTTAAGGATATTATTGCGTATTTAAGAGCTATATATTTTAGAGAAGATTTATTTATTAAAAGAATTATCAATATTCCTCGTAGAGGAATTTCACAACAAACAGTTGATATTATTAATGATTTTAGTGAAAAAAATAATATATCATTTTATGAATCACTAATAAAATGTGATGAAACAGATTTAAATACAACTGCTAAAAATAATATTAAAAAATTCATTGAATTATTAGATCAATGTTATAGTCAAAATATCATTGAAGCTTTTGATAATATTTTAAATATTGCAGGTTATAAAGAATATTTAGAAACAAATGAAGAATTAGATCGTTTAGGGAATATAGATGAATTAAAAAATTCAATTATTAAATACCAAAGTGAGAATCCTAATAATACTTTTAACGATTATTTACAAGAAGTAGCACTTTATTCATCAATAGATGAAAGTAAAAATGAAGAAGCAGTAAGTTTGATGACAATTCATATTGCAAAAGGATTAGAATTTAAATATGTTTTTATTATTGGATTAAATGAAAATATTTTTCCATCAAAAAAATCTATTGAAAGCGGTTATAAAGCAATTGAGGAAGAAAGAAGAGTTGCTTATGTCGCATTGACAAGAGCAAAAGAAAAATTATTCTTAACTTCTTATCAAGGGTATAATCCTGTTTCAAGAGAAAACAATAAAAAATCTAGATTTATTGATGAAATTTCTTCATGTTTTTATGATGAAGCTAAAATTAAATTTAAAAGAGTTAATAATGTTGAAAATTCTGATGATTGATTTAATTCAAAAACTCCATTTAATGCCGAAAAACAATATTCAAAACAAAAAAATGAATTTAAAATTGGGGATAAGATTGTACATAATATTTTTGGTCAAGGAATTGTAATTGGTGTTTTTGAAGAAAATATTGATGTTTCATTTAATAAGCCACATGGCGTTAAGACATTAATTGCAAATCACACTGCAATTAGAAGGGTAATAAATTAATGAATGAAATATATCAAAATATAAAATATATTCTAAATAAAACTGATGTTGAGTTCTTACAAGAAATAAATAACAATGTTTATAATAATTTTATAAATAATTTTTTTGATATTAAAAAGAAAAATATTTTGTATATTAATGATATTGATTTACAAAATGAAAATTATCAATTGTTACAATTTATATCTAATTATAATAAACTTATTTATTTTGATCAAAAGAAAAAAATATTTTTTGATCACCAAAATAAATCAATAGTTAAAAAAAATAAAATTAGAAAAAATGATTTTGATTACATTTTAGTTCCATGTATTGTTTTTAATGAAAATGGAGATATTCTAGTTAATAACAATGTTAAAAAAATAATAAAAAAAATTAATTATAAAAAAATAATTTGTTATGCTTTTGGAATACAACTATTTAATTTTAATGATAATGAAAATAATATATTAAAAAAAGCAATGATAGTTTCTAATAATTTTATAGTAAAATAAGAATATTATTCTTATTGACGTAGAAAGTTGTAAATGAACATATTAATTATTGGTGACATCTTTGGGGAAACAGGAATAAGAGCTGTTGAACAAGAGTTAAATAAAATAAAAAAAGAATATAAAATCGATTTAACTATCGCTAATTGTGAGAATGTAACAAGTTGTCGTGGCTTGAATGTTTCAGATTATACAAAATTAAAAAATATTGGTATAGATTTCATAACTATGGGTAATCATACATGAAAGCATAATGATATAAATATAGTGCTAAAGAAAAAAAATATTATTAGACCATATAATGTTTATGGTGGTGTTGTTGATAAAAATACAAAAGGATGAGATATTATTACAGTTAATAATAAAAAAATTAAAATTATTAATTTATTAGGAAATTTACAATATTTTCCAATTGCAAAAATTAAGAATCCTTTTGTAGAATTAGAAAATTTATTAGAGAATAGCGAAGAGGCAGACATTACAATTCTAGATTTCCACGCAGAAACTACAAGTGAAAAAAATTGTATGCTTAGAACATTTTGCAATGATGTAAATATAATTGTTGGAACACACACACATGTTCAAACAAATGACGCTCATATTTACAACAACACTGCATATATTACTGATTTAGGAATGACCGGACCATCAGAGGGGATAATAGGAGCAAAAAAAGAACCATTAATTGATATGTTTTTTGGGATAAAATCACAATTTAAGTTAAGTGAAGAAATAGGGAAATATCAATTTTGTGCTGTTGTAATAAATATTGATGATAAGACAAACAAACCTATTTATATTAAAAATATTTTTATTAGGGAATAATATGAATAAAATTAATCTTTTCATTGATTTAACTGGAAATAATATAATTTTAGCCTTGTTCAATAAAAAACAAATTTTTGACACATTTATAAGAGAAACAAATAAAGATATGATTGAACATATAATCAACGATATTAAATCATTCTTAAATAAAAATAAATTAGATGTAAATCAAATTAAAAAAATATTTTGAATTTCTAATCCAGGTTTATATACAGGAGTTAGAGTTGGAAGCTTAATTTTAAAAGCATGATCAACTTTTAATAAAAACATTAAAATTTATGAAATAAATAAATTGTTATTTCAATCATCAAAAAATTGTTATTCTTTACTTGATGCAAAGGGAAACAAGTATTATTGTGCAAATATTGTTAATGATAGAATTGTTAATATTGAAATTATTGATAAAGATGAAATAAAAAAATTAGACAAAGAAATAATTATTGATCAAGAAATTGATTTTAATAATCTATTATTAAAATTTAAATTATTTAAAAAAATAAATATTAAAAAATATCATTTAAAATATTTAAAAGATGCTTGTTAATAAAATAAATGATATAAATTTAATTAATAGATTAGACAAATTATGTTTTGATGATTTTTATAGTATTGATATCTTAAAAACATTAGATAAAAATCATAGTCTTTATGTATTTGAAACCAATAATGAGATTATAGGTTTTGTTATTTTAAATAATTTTTATGAAAATGAATATGAATTAATAAAAATTGGAATTTTGAAGGAATATCGTTGTAAAGGTTATGCAAAAAAAGGTTTAGAAATATTGTTATCAAAAATTAATTGATCTAAAATTTTTCTTGAAGTAGATGCGAAAAACTACTCTGCTATACAATTGTATAATAAACTTGGTTTCTCTTTTATTAATAAAAGAGAGAAATATTATAAAAATGGAAATGATGCACTTATTTTTGTAAAAGAAAATATTTAATTATCATCAATGTGTTCATCTCTTTATTTCATCTATTATTCTATAACTTCTTATATTTTTCTTAATACAAACATAAATAATAGAAGTAATAATAAATGCAATTAATAAAACTGCAATAATTGAATATAAAACAACAACACCTATAAAATAACCATCAGTCATTGTTTGTACTATTGATCTTGATAAATGTGTAATAGTAAGTTCATTGTTTGTTTTAACTAACATTATTATTGGAAAAATTGATGCAAGAACTAAAACGAAAATTATTGAGAAAGAGGCTATTGCATATTTTTTCATTTTTTAACTCCTTTATTGTATGCTATAGTATTATTATATTAAATAATAATATACACAAAAAAATTTTTTGCTTAAATTATCATTGGAAAGTTAAAATTTAACACTTTCATAGGATTCTTTGGAAAGTTAAAATTTAACACTTTTATAACTATAATTACTAGTC
>CASEPW010000021.1 GCA_949289925.1 uncultured Mycoplasmataceae bacterium | reverse complement strand
TATATGGTGTTGCACTTTATAATTCAATTTAGGAAATAATACTAGAATTTGTGTTCTAGTATTATTTTTTTAATATATAAAATTTATAAAGTTATTTTATTAACGATATAATCTTCTATTATTAATAGCTCTAGCTATTAAGAATATTATTAAACTTAATAATATAATTCCTACCACTGCAACTGCAACATAGAAGACTATTTCTCATATGTTGAATTTTTTAACTGATGTTAATGTAATTACAATTTTACTTCCTTTTGTTAATTCAATAGGGGTTCCTAAATTACCTAATAAATAAGGATCATCTTGATTAGTATAATCATTCTTATTAGCAAAATAATAAACAGGTTTTGTAAATTCATATATAATTTGAACTTTTCCTGTAATAACATTTTTATCAAGTGAAATGCTATCTACAAAAGGGTTAGTTGCATTATTTGCTATAATTTCATCCATAGTAGAAATTACTAATTTATTGTTTATAAAAACACCAAAATCTCCACTTCATTTAATAAGATTTTCAACATCTGATAAATTAATATTTAATGAATTTTGATTTACTTGAATAGAAGATTCTAAATTTATTGCATCATTCTTTGATGAAATAGCTGTAATTTCTTGACCATCAACTTTTGAAACCTCAACTTTTTTGAATCCATCTAAAGAAATACTATATCTACATCTTTCATTAGTACTTCAATCTCCAATATTGGAATTATCAATAGTAGTTTTGATTCCTTCATCATTAATTGAAACGATTTTCTTTAAATTTGCTTTGAAAACTATTTTACCTGTGAAGTTATTATAATAACAAGAAGTAATTGCACCTACATCAGCTAAAGTGAAACCATCAATGTAACTGTTATTTTTATTACCATCTATTTGAGGAGTCGAGAATGTAGCAAAGATAGCTTGTTTTAATATTGAATCAATATTATTTTTATTTTCTTCATAGAACACAATAGGAATAGGTGTAGGTTTAGAGATTGAAAATCTTAAAGAAGAAGGTCAACTAGGAGAATCTTTTAAACTAGAATTAATATTAATTGTTGCATCATATTTAAAATTATCTACTGAATTATCAATATATTTTTTAAATCCTGAAATACTTAAATTAAATGTATCTGATGATCCCTGTCTATAAACAATTCTTTCACTTCCATTAATAGTTTTAGAAACAAAATATGAATTAAATGAAATGACAAAATTAACACTTCCTTCTGCTTGGTTTGGAATAGTAGAAACTATATTAATAGAATCATAACCAAAATTTGCAGGTCTCGCACTATCAATTAATAATTTTTTGTTATCTTCAATAAATACATAATTTAAAATAAATTCTTTGACATTATTTGGATCTGAAATGAATTTATCTACAGTAACATCTTGTGGCATTAATCCACCAAGGCCTGGAACATTTAATTGATCTGATCTTAAATTAACATTACCACCTTTTGAGAATTCAGTAGCAGATGCTGATTTAAATCCTGAAATGTTTATATATACATATTTTAATTCAGAAGTTTGTAAAGTACCATTTTCATCATATCAACGAGAAAGATAAACTTGCATTTGGACTTGTCCTTCTTTGTTATATGCTTGAGTTGAAGCTACTTCAATATTAGCAGAGCTAATATCATTAGATATATTTCCTTCTTCTCTATTAATTTGAATTATTTTTTCAAAAAATTCAGGATTTTTTTGAATAAATGTAACATCTAATTCATAAGCATACATATTATTTAATAAACCATCAAATTGTTTAACATTATAATTTTCTTGAAGGTTTGTAGGTTTAGATTTATCATTAAAATTTATTGTAATATGAGTTGTAGGGAAATTAGAAGAATTTGTTTGTAATTGCCCTTGTTCATCAATATATCTTTTCAACTTAATATCAGCAGTTAATACAGCATTTCCGTTGTTTATATCTGTAGTACCTAAATTATTTCTATTAACAGTTGATACTAAAATACTATCAAGATTGAAACCATCTGGAATAGTTCCAAAAACCATTTTACTTTTAACAATCATAGCAATTTGAATATCTGTAACTTCTGTTGGCAATAAAGTTGATAAGTCAGTTCCTTGAAATAAAACTGCGTCTGATAAATTGTTAGATGCACTTTTAAAGATAAATAATTTATTTGTTACTTCATCTTTTACAACATCTCCTCTTTGGTATGTAACGTATGACGAAAACATTCCTTTATAAGAATTTACTTGTGTTGGTTCATATGGAGTTTGATCATTATCATTAATATCTTTTACAACTTCGAAGTATTCATTTAAAACAGTATTATTGATAATACCGCTTTTATTAAATAACGAAATTGATGATGGTTTATTTTTCTTTAATTGATAAACTAAAGTTTTATTTTTGTTTGTGATTGCTACTTGTTGACCACTTAAGTAATCAAAAGCTTCATTATATTCACCTTGATATGAAATTGGAGATGCAACAATTAATGGTGAACCTGAATTATTTAAAGAAGGAATATTAAATGTTGTATTTTCTAAAAGTGTAGAGTCTTTTTTGAAATCGTTAATTTCAAATCTTTGTGAATATACTTTTTCTTCTGTAGAAGCATATAATGGGTATGAAAAATTAGCAATAAATTCTAATCTAGCTAAATTATAGTCTTTTACAACATTTGATACAGTTAGTTTATTTAAAGGATATAATTGTTTTTGTCCTTCAACTAAAGATAAATAAAATAATGGAAGTTTATCTATTGGTGTACTTGTTGAAACTGTAGTATAATCACCTATTGTATTTAATCTTGATTCTGAAATTTCAGATAATTTTTTCTTCTTTGGTGTTCATCCAAGTTCTTCACTTCTTTTTTGTAAATCAGTATATGTAAGTAATTGATATTTTTCAGAAGTTTCTGGATATTTTGTAAGTACACTATTATTTGAATTATCAGTGTTAAAATATAAAACATCATATGTTCCATTGTTTGAAAATGAAGCGAATGCAAATTTAGAATAATAACTATTGTTTTCATCATAAATGTTGTTAGTAGTTGATATTGGAAAAATAGAACTTGTTTGATTTAATAATTCTACAAAAATTTCATGATTAGTAAGTTTTAATGTTCTAGAATTGAATTGATTTGGTATTGAAACCCCATTAGACCCTTCATATGTTGTATCAATATATTGAATTTCACTACCATTGCTAGTAGGGATAAAAATGTTACCATATATTGGATCAATAAAAGAGGCTCTAGGAATTCTCTTTTCATCATCTGTAATTCAATTAGTAATTTTCTTATAATTTGATTTTAATTGGTCAAAGATTTGAATAAAATAAAAACCTTGTTCCACTCCACCAGAGAAAGGTAAAATTAATGTTGCACATGGTGAATTATATGAACCATTATAATTTAGAGGGATATATGAATAAGTGTATCCTGAATAATCATTAGAATAATTTTTAAAATCAAATAATTCGCGAAATTCACCTGATACATCTGTTATAACATATTCAAAAACAATATTATCAAGTGTAAATTTTCCATTATCTAAAGTATACATAGAAACATTAAATTTTCTACTATCAACATCAGCTCCTGGTGTTAAAAATGCACCATAAAAACCTAATACATTTGATTTAACATAAAACATCATTTCAGATAATATGTATGTTTCTTCTGGTAAAATTGCAGTATCTTGATTTACAAATTTTTCAAATTTTGATGATAAAGAATAATTCTTTAAAATTTTTCTTCCAAATTCAGATGTTGCATCTTCATATACAAAAGACTTTTTAACATAATCATATTCCAATAAAACAATAGGAGTTGTTTTTTCTATTGAATTCGGATCAACATTAAAACTTTGTGCATCAGCTTCTTGTGATAAATATTCAGAAAGTTTTCATTTGTAAGCCATATTATTAGTTTTTATTGCAAATGGATTGGCTGAAATTTGAACTAAAGCCTTTGTTTTTGAAGAATAAGATAATTTAATAGAATATGGTGAAATAATATTTGTATTTGTAGCTGTGTTACCAATTAAATTTCTTGCACTTGTAACACCAAAAGTAGGAAGTTCAAATTCATTAATTGAATCTTCAACTATATTTCCAAATTCATCTAATATAAATAAAACGTTTGTACCAAATGATTGAGAAGCTTTTGTATAACCTGTTGCTGCTGTTAAAACCATATAACCATTATTTTTATTATCATAATTATGTAAAGGTTTAATATCAACGATTCTTAATTGATCTGTATCAGCATCAAAAAATGATAAATGATTATTTAATTCATTCAAATCAAATTTTCATCTTAAAACCCCATCAAAAGTTGTGAAATAGATAGCTCTTCTATCGTCTGTTGTTTTACCTCCAACCATTGAAATAACACTACCATTTCTATCTAAAATATTATCTCCAACACCATAACCAATATAACCATCATATGTTGTTGATGCTGCACTGTGTTGTGTAGAAATTACAGGAGTATAATTTCTTGTTGATAAGAATGATCTTTGATTAATAGATTCAGAATTTTTTTGACTTTTTACAGAATTTTGTTCAATAGTATTATTAACTACATTATTATTTTTATTAATCAATTGTAAAACTGTTCCAAATGACATAGTTGAAACAAGTAAACCTAGTGAACCTAAACCAATAACTATCTTTTTATTTTTTTTCTTCATAAGCACTCCTTATAGAATTAATCTTCCATTTTTCTACTCTTATTGTATTTTACTCATAAGATTCTTGAAAGAACTACTGCTAATACTAATATTAATGCAACTATTGTAATAATTAATATAATGTATGTTGTTTGATATGCACTTACAGAAGGTTTAAAACCTGAAATTATAATTGAAATTCTACCAACTTTTAACTCTTTATTACCATCAAAGTATTTTAACACTTTTGTTTTTAATTCAAGAGTACCATTTAATTCATTAACTTTATATCAATCATTAGAAGTGAAATCTATAATATCATTCATAGTGAAGTTTGGACCTAAACTTGGATCATTAACAACTGAAACTATTCCACCATTAGAAATTTGTATATTTTGTATAGCACTAACAAAGAATTGATTTTTAGTAAATTCTGCAGCAGTAAATTTTGATAATTCAATTGCTAGATTGTTTTGATCTTCTAAATATTGAACTATAGCCTCATTGTTATATACAAACGAATTATTGAAAGATAATGATGAGTCTGCTTTAATAAATCCAGATAATTTCACAAAAGATACTTGTGCTGGTGAAACTACTGAACCATTTGCAACTATAGGTTTACCTAAATCACCTGCACCAAATGATTGATATTGATTAAATATTTGAGCGTCATTTCCACCAAATCAAATATTTAACATTGGAGATAATTGAACAGTTCCATTTGTTAAATCATAATTTGGATTAACTTTTCAAGTTATAAATTCATTTAATGCATCTAAATCATTAATATGATATGAACCTACATCAGTTAATTCAACCATAGAACCTTTTTCAAGTGTATATGGTGAACCTCCTGATTTATATAATGCAACATATACATACACTTTTAAATCGGTTTCATCCAATACTATTGGTTGTGATTCTGATGCTACAAATGGAATGTATTGATCTAGTTTATTAATGTTTTCAGGGTCTGCATTAATATATTTTTCCAATAATATACCATTAATTATTTCTTCAGATGTAGAACCTTTTGTAATTTTAATAGTACCATCATTGTTTACATTATCACCAGCTGGAGAAATTATAGTTGCGTTTTTAATGTTTTTTAAACCTTTTATTGTTAAAGTGTTCTTTGTTGTATATTCTAAGTTACCTTGAGATTGATCCTCAATTGTTGGGTGATAAACAATATCACCTGTTGGAGTTCTTGTATATCATTGTTTTAATGTTAACTTAAATGAAACACTACCTTCTATATTGTTGACAATAATATCTTCCTTTTTGATGTACATGTTATAAGGTCTAATATTTTTAGGAATATTTGCCATTAATAAATATGGCTGAGTTTTATTCGATAAAGATCTATTTTTAGTTAACAATAAATCACGTAAATTAGCTGGCGTAGCAAATTGATATGGTAAGTAATTTTTTAACATTGCTATTTCTGGATAATTAGCATTGAAGAAATTATATACTTCAGGTTTTGCTAAATTAATTTCTGATAAATTACCAGGAATTTGTTGTGAATAATCAACATCTGTTATACGTAAATCAGATTCACCTGTAGCATCTGTTTTCATAAAACCAGAAATTTCAAAAGTTCATGCAGGACCATGTGATGGATTCAATCCTTCATTTGTATATGGTAATCTTTGGTTATCTTCATTGATATTACATAATTTAGAATTTTGGTTGTATCAACTTTTTAAATATACTTGTACAGTAATTTTACCAGCTTTATTATCAGGAACTAATGGTTCAATAGTTGGAGATCATGATAAACTAGTTTCATTATTAAAGTCATCAACAGATAAAACAATATCTTGAGAAGTAAAACCTTTTGGTAAGTTTACAAGGTTACCTTGAATTAAAGAACGCAAAACTGGATATCCTGCAATTGCATCATTTTTAATAAATTCAGATGGTTGGAAATTTGGTTGATTAATTACTATATTTCTATTTGCCCCATCTTGTTGTAAAATCGAAGTTGGACCTGGTGAGTTACTATAACCATAAGTAGTTACAATAAAGACATTGTCACCTTCTTTATCTGTTTGTCAATCTGTAGGTCATAAATTTTTTTCAGAGATTTGTTCAGGAATACCATCTTTATTGAACATTCTCTTGAAAGCAATTGCAAATTTTAAATAACCTTGTTTATTGTTAACTCATGTTGGATCATCAGGAAGAACTCTAATATCAATTACTCTCTTGATATCATTAATTTGTTCTGGAGTTAATACATCATTTGCTGTATAAGGTGGTAAATCGTAATTTTTTGTTGGTAAGTTAATTGTTTCGTTTCATGCAATTTTGTATAATTCAGTACCGATATAGTTACCTAATTGATCAATATTGCTTGCTCCAGAAACTAATGCAGATGGTTGTAATTCTGTAGAAAGAGCTTGAACTACAGGAGGAATATATGTAGAACCATCAACTGTTTGGAATCCAGAAATAGTTATAGTACCTAGTGTTGTATTAACTCCTTCAATTAAATCACCTGAAGAATTGTAATATCTACTAAAAGTAGGAGTTATTTTTAATGTACCAGCAAAGTTATTAAATTCAACTGAACCTTCTCTAATAGTAAATGGTTTAGTATCATTTACATCTAATGGAGGAAGATTCATTATCATATATTGATCTGGTAAGAATCTGCCATTAAGTTCAGAATCACTTACAAAAGGATCTACATTAGATCATTTTCAAATTAGATTTTCCAAATATGTATAAATTGTTCCATCAGCAGGAGCTAATTTTTCATTTAAATAATCTGAAGGGTATGCAACACCTGTTGGAACAGCTAAATTTTCTTTATTAAATGAAACAGCGCCACCTGGAATCATTGAATTTAAGTTATAATTCGTATTAATAGTTGTTGGACCAGGAATTGCTTTAAATCCTCCAAATACTACTGGAACAGATTCGAAACCACCTGAAACATACAATCCATCTTGATCAAAATATCTTTTTAAAGAAACAGACAATTGTATTCTACCACCTCATTCTGGATGTTTTTGATTAATAAAGTTAAATGTTGTTGCATCTGAAGATTTAAATAAATCATCTCTTGTAATAAATGGAGTTCCATCTGGAGACGTAATAGTAGGTAAGTTATATATTAAGTTATCGAAAATTAAGTCTAATAAGTCTTTGTAACGTTCATTTGGATTTTTTAATTCTTCTTGTTTCATATATTCAAACGGTGTTATTTTACTATATTTACCTGTTAAACGATATGGACCATAAGAATTATCATCAGCTGTTGAAACCCCTGGTATAAACATATCATTTTTCGAACTTGTTGTATCAACAATTTTTGTTGGTAAAATTTTCGTAAAACCATTTATTGCAATTGTATAATCAATCGGTTCTCCAACCATTATTTCAGATACTGGATTATTAGTGTTATAGAATCAATATGAAGATGGATAACTACCATTATAATATGCTCACGATTGACCAAGCAATCAAGGAGGTTTTTTAAAAAAATTTCCTTGTGTTTGTGGGTTTTCATATAAAGAACCATTAGAAACTTCTGCAGTAGGTCCTGATTTTACATTAATTCATACTGTACCTGTTGTATTATCTGCTCAAACATTTAATTTAGCTCCATAGAAAGTCGATGGAATAGCATTGTATAAATATGGTTTAAATAATTGAGATAAATAACCTAAATTAATAACTTCTGAGGCTAATAGTTTACCTTTAAACTCTTCAAGTTTTGCTGAATTAACAGTATAGCTAAAATCAGTAGAAGCGATTGGAGTATATCATCTAATTTCTTGTTGTTCCCCAGCGGCAAGCTCAGTTGATGGTTTATTCAAAGAAAAGAAACCATTAATATATGAAATATCTCTATATGGATTATAAACATCTGAACTAAATTTTGAATTATAACCAAGTCATTCATTATTTACACTTCCACCAAGAGAAGTTCTTGAATAAATATAAGCTCCGAATGCTGATTGAAAACCTATTCGTTTTGTTATAGTGAATGGAATTCCATCTTGAGAAGGATATTTAATTTCTATTTCTTTGCTTAACTCACTAGAATTATTCAGATATCTAGTTGTTCCATCTTCAAGAGTATACAAAGGTTCTGATGTACCAGCATAATAACCTTGTCAACTAGAATTAAGAACGTTATCTTTAGATGCGTTTACTGTAAATGGATAATTTGATGTTTTAGTGTAATAATAAAGACCTAGGTTAGAATCATCTAAATAGAATACCTTGTCACCACTATCATTTGATAGTCTAACATAATCAGGTGTAAAACGATCATTCATACCAGTAATACCAGGCTCTGCAAATGTGGTATAACTATTTGAATTAATTGATGAATATCATTGGTCAACAATTTGAACTTCATTATCGATTATTTCATTAGATAATTGGATTGCACATAAACCAGCAGTATCATATGCATATCTATCACTTTTTAATTCCTCTGCTGAATCACCTAATTCAGGATATGCATTACGTGTTCTTAATGGGTCATAACGAACATTGTCAAAATCAGTTCCTCAAAGTTGTGTTCATGTAAAAAATGCATCAAGTTCAGAAAGAGTTATAGTTTGTTCATTTTGATTTACTGTAGCATAACCTGGCTTGTCATATGGACGATAAGCTATACCTGTTCCATTAAATTTACCAGTAACTGAAGTTTTACCAATACCTTTAATAAGTGATGAGTTACCCATAAACGAATTAACAGTATTAGAATCTGTTACAAATTCACTTAAATTAATTGAAGTAGATGTAGTAAAATTAGGTTCATATCTAACAATGGGAGTATCATTATTAAGACTATTTCCACTTCAATCTTTTGTGAATGTATACATTATTTGATTGTATGTTCTTTCAAATTGTGATATTAAATCAGGATTTTCAAATCTTACTTCTTTTACAGAAATTACATCACCAGCTTTATATTGTTCTCCTGGTGTAAATTCTCCTTTATACTCATGTGTTAATTTAGTTTCTGCATAAGGCGTAACTGCTCTATTTAAAGAATCAATATATAATAGTTTATCAGCAGTTGAATAATAAACAACTGGCAAAATAATCGCAGTAGTTGAAACAGATAAACCTAATGCATAAGCTAAAATTTTTGAAACTTTTTTCCTATTAAAGAGCATTTTTAGATTGTTTCTCATAACACCTCAAGTATAAATATATACAATATTAGTATAACATTTTTATTTTTGTTTTCATTTTTTTTGCTTATTCATATATTTGAAAAATAATAGATAAAATGTATGAATTATAATATAAAAATATATATATTTTTAATGTTTAATATATAATATAGATATTATGTCTACAACTATCATTATTTTAATTGTTGCCATTATTATAGTTATATTAGGTTTACTACTTTCAGGTACAGGTAGTAATGCGGGTTTAGGTAGTATTTCAGGTCAGGATTTAGAGATTTTTAAGAAAACAAAAGATAGAGGTATTATTAAAATTTTACAATTTATCATGTTCATTACATTAATCGGTTTATTTGTTGCAATTATTGTTTTGGCGATATTATAGTATGAATAACACAGCAATTAAAGAAAAACTGTTTGAACTTGTTAAATTAGAAAATAATCGTCCAATACCACCTATTATATTAGTTAATAAATTTAAAGATAAATATAGTTTTAATAATAAATCTGTTATTTACAATATGATAGATGAATTAGTAAAAGAGAAAAAATTAAAACAATTAGATTCTAATAAAATTGTATTAGGATACATAAATGGTGAAGTTTATAAAGATATAGAGTACACAGGAATTATATCTATAAATTCCAAATTTGATGGTTATATTAAAGAAATAGATGAAATAACAAATCAAGTTAAAAAAGAATGATATGTGCATAGTAGTAATATTAATGGAGCATTAAATAATGATATTGTAATTTTTAATCCGATGAATAAATATTCGAATAACAATATCCAAAATGCAGTAGTAAAAGAAGTAAAAGAAAGAAATAAAAATGAATTTGTTTGTACATTTATAAAAAAGAATAATGATTATGAAGTTAAAGTAGATAATAGTAAGAATTATTTTAAAATAATTTTGGATAATACAAAAAACCTTGTTAATGGAAATAAAATATTAGTAAAAATAGATAAATATTTAGATAATGAAACAGCAAAAGGTCATGTAAAAACTATAATTGGTCATGTCAATGATATAGATAGTGATATTTTATCAATAGTATATGAAAATGGAATAAATCCTATTTTTGATGAATCTATTGAAAATGAAATAAATAATATTGATTTAAACAAAGAAAGAGAAAAAGTTAGAGTTGATATAAGAGACCGTAATTATATTACAATTGACCCAGCCTCTTCTAAAGACCTTGATGATTCAATATATGTAAAAAAGAATAATGATAATGAATATTTTTTATCTGTTTCTATTGCAGATGTTTCTTCTTTTATTGAACAAAATAGTTTGTTAGATAAAGAAGCTTATAATAGATGTACATCAATTTATCTTGCTGATAGAGTTATTCCAATGCTTCCACATATAATCTCAAATGATTGATGTTCATTAAATCCAAATGAAGAGAAAAAAACATTAACAGTAGATATGAATATTGATAATCAAGGTAATATTTCAAATATAAAAGTATTCCCTTCAATTATTATTTCAAAAAAGAGATTTAGTTACGATGAGGTAAATGATTATTTTAAAAATAATATTAAAATGGGAGATGTTAGTGATGAAATATATAAACAGCTTGATGAAAGTTATGAATTACACAAAATTATAAGAAATAAAAATATTAAGAATGGTTATATAGATTTAGCAATCAAAGAGCCTATTATTATTCTTGATGAACAAAATAAAGTAAAAGAAATCAAAATTAAAAAAAGTGAAATAGCTCAAAAAATGGTTGAAGATTTCATGGTTTCAGCTAATCAAGCGGTTACAATTAAAGCAGATGAATTAAAAATTCCTTTTCTATATAGGACCCATGATAGACCATCAATAGAAAAGTTAAAAAAATTAGAAGTTGAGGCAAAAAAAATCAATTTTATTATAGACAACAAAGAATTTAATGATTTAAAATCATCAACAATTTCTAAGTGAATAAACAATAATAAAAATGAAGATATCAAAGAGTTAATTAATAAATTAATATTAAGATCAATGGAAAAGGCAACATATCAAGTAAATAATATTGGTCACTTTGGATTAGCATTAAAACAATACACTCATTTCACTTCACCAATAAGACGTTATTCTGATTTAATTGTTCATCGTTTATTTTGAATGTATTTATTTGCACCTAATACATATTCAAAAGAACAAAAAAGTTATATAAAAAATAATTTAATAGATATTTGTAAAAAATGTACTGAATTGGAAATTAGGGCTATTAAAACAGAAAGAGAAGTAAATTCAATGAAGTTTGCAGAATATATGGAACAAAATATAAATAAAATTTTTGATGGAATAATATCAACAATAACTTCTTTTGGTATTTTTGTCGAAATAACTTCTAACACTATTGAAGGATTAGTAAGATTAAAAAATTTAGGTGGCGATTTTTATCGTTATATTGAAGAAAATAATACAATTGTTGGATCAAAAACTAACAAAATATTTAGTTTTGGTCAACCAGTAAAGATAAGAGTTATTGGGGTTGATAAACTAAATAAACAAATTGATTTTGAGATTGTTGGTTTTGAAAGTAATATTATTAATAATTCAACAAGTAATAGAAAAATAAGAGCAAAGAATAATAATATTAAATTTAATAAAATCTATAAATATTAATTTTCGTCATATTGAATATTATTTATTAATCAATAATTTAATTTATTAGCTTCAACAACATTAACTATTCTTTGTGATACTTTAGCTAATGTTTCATTATCAATAATAAAGATTTTTTTACCATTAAATATCATTGAAAATATGTATAAATAAAATAAATAATCATAATCTAAAAAGTCAATTCTTGCATCTAACATTTTTGAAAAATCAAATTTACTAATTATACTTTGATATCTAATTAAATCAGTTCTTTTATAATAATTAAGAATATCTTTAACTTTTAACCCTGAAAATGGTGCTTGGTTAAAATATAAAACTTGTATTTCATCTAAAACATCAACATCATTAAATTGAATAACATTTTTCTTAAAAGTAACAATTTTATTAGTTAAAATATCAGAAACAAATTTCTTTCACTTGTTGTGTGTGATGTTGAAAATATAATTTTTATAAGGTGAATCCATACCATCAAGTTTAAATGATTCAGGAACTCCTAAAAATAATGTTTTAAATGAAGAAGTTCTTTTTAAATCATGAATTTCAATAAATAATTTATTTTTTGGATTGTAATTACGATAATGATTGTTATTTCATAAATAATAAATATATAAGAAGCATCATGAAAAAACCCATAAAGTTAAATTAATAAATAAATTTAGTACATTAAAATTTGTGTTTCTAAAATATTGTGTAGCTTCATTAAATGATTCAAAAACAATTAATGTTTTAAAATTTTCATTAATGTCAAATATGTTGTAACTATTAAATGATATATATGCATTGTTAAATGATGGAGTAAAAGGACTTAAATAAGTTAAATATTGAACTGCTAATGGAAGTTTAGGAAAAATACCTGGTATAACCATTAAAGCAAACCCTAAAAGAAAAAAGAAAGTAACTAAAATGAAAACTCATTGAGAAGTTCTTTTGTGGAAAGCAAAAGAAATAAATAAACCTATTGAAATCAATGTTGCAGTATTTTGAAAAAAAGTATAGATTAATGAGCCTCAATTTGTATGTGAAAGATAATCTATTAATGTAGGTGATTGTTCTAAAGTAACTTGACTAATAACTAATCCCTTATTTCAAAAACCTGCACCTATTAAAACATATAATGCTAAAACAACAAAATGTCATATAAATGCAAATAAAAAATATCATGCTACTATTGCTGCATAATTACTAAATCTCTTAACTATTAATCATTGTTTATGAAACCTATACATTGCTCTTGGAAAAATAAATAATCCAATAAATGTAGATGGTAATAAAATCATTACAGAGAAAGAGTCAAAGAAAGAATATAAATAAATTGATAAAGCAAAAATAATAATAGGAATAATAAGAAATAAAAAGATATTAGAAATTGAACAAAAAAGATTCTTAAAAATAAATTTTATAAATAATTCATAAGGTTGCTTTTGCTTAGATTTTAATGCTTTATTTTCAACTTGATTAGTTGCAGTCAGATTTTTATCAATTAGTTTTAATTGATTATTATTAATAGTTTTTGACATATTTTAATTCCTTTGGTAGATCTGTTAAAATGACTGGTTTATTTTCCGTTATGACAATAGTGTCTTCTATTCTTACTCCACCAACACCATCTTTATAAATACCTGGTTCAATTGTAATAACACTATTTAGTTCAAAATCTTTATCATTTGTTGAATTCACATTTGGCATTTCGTGAACTTCCATTCCAACACCATGACCAGTGCCATGCATAAATAAACCTTTGTATTTTGTACTATCAATAACAAATCTACAAATACAATCTAATTTTACACCATTTATTTTATTATTTGCATTTTTTATACCTTCTAATTGAGATTTAAGAACTAAATTATATATTTCAACCATTTCCTTATTTTTTGCTTCATCACCAATAACAAATGTTCTAGTAATATCTGAAGCAAAACCTTGATACATACAACCAATATCAATAGTAACAAAATCACCTTCTTGAATTGCATAATCACTTGATTTGTGGTGTGGATTTGCACCATTTAATCCTGCTGCAACTATTGGAGAAAAAGAATTTGAATCTGCTCCTAATTCTAAAATTTTAATTGATATCATTCTTGCAATTTCTTTCTCAGTCATGCCTGGTTTAATAATTGTGTACAATCATTCAATAACACTAACAACAATTTCAGCTGATTTTTTTAAAATTTCTAATTCTTCATTACTTTTAATAGATCTTATAATTTTTGAATTAAAACTATGTATTTTTGAAAAAATAGAATTTAACATTTTATATTGACTAAGGTTTATATAATCTTCTTCAATTAGAATTGAATCTATTTTTAATTTTTCTTTTGCTTTAATTATTAGGGATGGTAAAGAATTTTTTTCATCAATTGTTCAAACTTGGACATTATTAAAGTTTTTTTCAATTTCATGTTTTGCAGCAAGATAATATCTTTTATCTGTAATAAAAATTGTTGATAACTCCTTATTAACTAAAGCTACTCCAAATGACGTTTTAAAATTTAATAATCAAAATCTATTAATATCTGAGATTAAAATAATGCCATCAACATTTTCATTAATATATTTTTTTAGTTGTTCAAATTTAAAATTCATATATTTATTATAATGTATAAAAATAAAAAAAACAAAGGCAAACCTTTGTTTTTTCCTAAATTGAATTATAAAGTTCAACACCATATAATTAAGGTGGAGCACTTTTTAATTTGTCTATAAATAAAAAGTGCTCCCTTAGTACGGAAGGGAGCAATTATGTTA
>CASEPW010000020.1 GCA_949289925.1 uncultured Mycoplasmataceae bacterium | reverse complement strand
ATTTTATTTCCCTCCAATATATATAGTTGAATGTTGATTGTAAAACACTAAATATTTTTAAAATTTAATAAAAGCAGAATTAATAATAGAATTAATATATAATATTAAAGTATTATGAGGTATTATGGCAAGTTTTAAAAATTTAGTTACAAGTGAATCAGTTGGAGCAGGTCATCCAGATAAAATTTGTGATCAAATATCAGATTTAGTTTTAGATGAATGTTTAAAACAAGATCCTAATTCACGGGTAGCATGTGAAGTTTTTGCAAGTAATAGATTAATTGTAATTGGTGGAGAAATTACAACTAAAGCATATGTTGATGTAGTTAAATGTGCTTGAGATGTATTACTTCCACTTGGTTATAATGAAAATGATTTTACAATTATTTCAAATGTAAATAAACAAAGTGCTGACATTAGTCAAGCTGTTAATAAAAAAGAATTAGCTGCAGGCGATCAAGGAATAGTGTTTGGATATGCAACTAATGAAACAAAAGAATACTTACCATTAACTATTGTATTAGCTAACGAGTTAGTATTTGAATTAGAAAAATTAAGAAAATCAAACAAACATAAATGAATAAAATCTGATATGAAATCTCAGGTTACTATTGATTATACTAATCCTAAAAAACCAATTATTGATACAATGTTAATTTCAGTCCAACATGATGAAAAAGTTTCAAATAAAGAAATCCAAAAAGTTGTTGGAAAATTAATGGACAATGTTGCATCTAAATATAAATTAAACAAAGATTTTAAAAAAATAATAAATCCATCAGGTAAATTTATAATTGGTGGTCCAATTGGTGACACTGGTTTAACTGGTAGAAAAATTATTGTTGATACTTATGGTGGAATTGCACGTCACGGAGGTGGTGCATTCAGTGGAAAAGATTATACAAAAGTTGATAGATCAGGTGCTTATTTTGCAAGATATATAGCAAAAAATATAGTTGCTGCAGGTTTGGCTGATAAGTGTGAAATTCAATTAGCTTTTGCCATTGGTATTTCTAAACCAGTTGCTTTTTTTATTGAAACATTTAATACAAATAAAGTTGATATGGAAATTATTTATAAATTAGTTAATAAACATTTTGATTGAACAGTAAATGAATTTGTTAATAAATTAGAATTAAAAAAACCAATATATTCAAAAACATCAGTTTATGGTCATTTTGGTAAAAATATTAAAGAATGTACATGAGAAAAAACTGATTATAAGGATATATTAAAAAATAAATAATCTACAATTTTGTTTATCATAAAAGCATAGGAAAAGAAAAATAATAGCTTTATCATTATTATCTATTTTACTTTTAGGTGGTGCTATTGGTGCAACTGTTGGTTATTTTGTTGTAGCAAACCAACAAAAACCAAATAAACCTGATATCCAACTAATCAGCTACTCCTAAAATTACAAGTGTAACTATTACTGCAAATAAAACAACTTTAAGTGAAGGTGATTCTTTAAGAATTTCAAGTTCAATATTTTGAAAAGATAATAATTCTGATAATTCAGCAGTTAGATATAATTAAAAACAAATTAAAAATAATGGAACAACAAGTAGTGTTGGTGCAAGCAGTAATTATTCAAAAAATGTAGTATTAGATGATAATAATTCAAGATTTTATTTAGAAGTAACATATAAATCTCAAATAGTTAAGTCTAATGAAATTACTTTAACTATTAATAAAATGGCTCAATCTGTAACTACTCTTTCAATTTCTGATTTATATTTAGATCAACTCTTTAGCTTATGGTTTAATTCCTAATGATCGTTTAACACAAAGCAAATGAAAAGGAAAATTAAATGAATATGGTGTATTAAGAAGTTTTGTATTGTTTCATACTTTATTGCAGATACTCCAAATATAATCAATCCATATGATTTTAATAATATTAATGTTGAATAACTAAAAATACTAGAAATAATAATATTGTTAAATTATCAGCGACATGTAATACTACTAAATCAAATTGACCAGGAAATATTATGTATGAGTCAATAAATAAATTACCAAAAACTACATTAAATGCAAATGATAATGTTGAAATAGAAATTAATTATATTAGAAATAATGGAAATACTAGTAATGAATTTAATTTAGGTTAAGTTATACCTAGTTCTGTTATCACAGGTTCAACAATACATTTTAATAAAATAGGTAGAGATGTTGAATTAGGTTATACTGGAGAATTTAGTGCTTTAATTAAAATATCTAAAAATGTAGAGTAATAATGCAATCAGATACTAAAGAAAATAGAGTTTGAGTACCTATGATTTATGAAGTAGCAGGAAAACATTATTTTGGTGATAAAAAAGCTTTAAAACCATAATTAATGTTCAGATTTTTTCTCTTTAATTTTTAATGCTTGAATAACAAGCTTATCTATACACTCATCTATACATTCATATAAGTCACTATTTTTTGCATGTGCAACAACACCTACATGTTGATGAATAACATCAAGTGCAACATTTACTTCAAATTCTAATTCTTTATTGCGAGATATATTAATTTTTAACTCTTCACCTAAATTACCAAATTTTTCAAGTTTAACAATTTTCTTTTGTACAAATTCATCAATTATTAATGGTTTATCAATATTTTCAAATCTTATAGTAAATCTCATGGGATCTTTATTTCTAGAAATATTACTTTCTACTTTTATTATAGTACTAATTAGAAAAAAAGTATATTTTTAATAATATTCAT
>CASEPW010000019.1 GCA_949289925.1 uncultured Mycoplasmataceae bacterium | reverse complement strand
CAGATTCTATTTTATTTATAAAATAATAGCGTTATATGATATAATAAAAATGCACATCAGCAAATATTTATACTAATTAAATTTTATGTAGCTTTTTGTGTTGTTAGTAGAGTGGCTGAAAACTTGAAAACATTAATATATAAAACGTTAGTAGGAAATATTCCTCTTGTGCTATTGGAGGTTTAATATGAGTAGATATATAGGAAGTGTATATAAAAAATCAAGAAGATTAGGTTTTTCTATTTTAGAAAACAATAAAGAATTTTCAAAAGGTAAAAAAAGAACATATGCACCAGGTCAACATGGTAATAAAAGAGTTAAATTATCTGGTTATGGTGAACAATTACAAGAAAAACAAAAATTAATGTTTATGTATGGTTTAACAGATAAACAATTTAGAAGATTGTTTAAAATTGCAAGAAAACGTGGTGGAGTATTAACTTTAGATTTACTTCAAACTTTAGAATCTAGATTAGATTCACTTGTATTTAGAATGGGATTTGCTACTACAAGAAAAGCAGCAAGACAATTGGTTATGCATGGTCATATTCTTGTTAACGGTAAAAAAATGGATATTCCATCTGCTATTATTCCATTAAATTCTGAAATTACATTAAAAGGTAAAATGGCAAAATTCATTAACCCTGAAGAAATGGTTGTAGCAAATTTTGTTAAGGTAGATAAAGCAAAATTATCAGGTGTATTCTCTAGATATCCTGAAAGAGAAGAATTACCTGAAAACATAAACGAATCATATGTAGTTGAATGATTTAAACGTTTAGTTTAATTTATAATTTATTTATGGTTGAAAAAATAAAACTCTTTTTAAATATTATTCTTTTTAATAATTGAATTGATCAAAAAATCAAAAAAGATTATTTAAAAAAATATTTAAAAGAGTTTTTTTTATTAAAAACTATAGTTCAAAAAATTTGCTTTGCATTATTAATAACATTGTTTTGTGGTTTATTATTTTTTTTAATAAGAAACAACTTATTATTACATGGAAACGAAAATCAGGTTGTTTTTAATAAAGGTGTTGCTTTTTCTTTTTTAAATTCAATAGCTCCACAATGAGTTGTATATTTAGTAAAATCTTTAATTTCTATTCTATTTAGTTTTATTTTTATTTTTTTCAATAAATGATTTATTTTCATCCCTTCATTCTTAATAGCTGTAAATGGATGATTCAATGTTATTGATAAATGTATGGTTGATGTCCTTGCTTCCAACAATAGTGTAAATGTTGACGCAGTTGTTGATTATATATTTATTTTAAATAGTGTGTCTAATACTGCTGATGTTTTTATCATTATAGGAATATGTAGTCTTATCTTAGGGATAATGTGATATATTTACTTAATAAACAAAGAACAAAAGACTAAAAATAAAGAAAATAAAAATGATGTTAATTAATATCATTTATGAAAAATTTTAACATTAATTCATCAGATAAATCATAATTATATTTTGAACCTAAGACATTAATCATTTTAATAGGAATGATTTCAGGTTCATCAAAATATATATTTTTAAATGTGCTATAATGCAATAATTGTGGAGATTGGATAATATAAACCTCTTTTGGAGTTTTTACAAGAAATTGTGAACCGTTCTTCATAATAATTTCAAATGTATTATCAAAAGGCATAATGGTATTTATAAAATTATATGTAAATGATTTATTTATTGCATCTCTGATAATTCTTTCCTCTGTGTTTGCAAAATTTGCTTCATGAATAATAATTTTGTCATCATTTTGAATTATATGTTCTTTGGAAAATTCTTTTATAGTATTAGATATAGTAGAATTTTTATCATTAAAATTTGGAAAGAATTTTACTTTATCATTATTTAATGATTTAATTTTTTCATATTTATCTTTATTGACACAAATTAAAAAATAATCAATTACATCTATTTTTTTATAAGTAAAAAAACATAAATCAAGCATCGATTTATTATCTTTAATTTTTTCAAAATTTTGGTCATTTGCAATAATTAGTGCAATAAACATTATTTTCCTTTCATAAAATTATATAATTCATTTGCTGAAACATCATTATTTTGATATGCAATAAATTTACATGCATCTTTCATTTTTAATCCGTATTCAACCAACAATTTTATATCTTCTATATAAACATTATAATCAATCATATTTGTTTTAAAATTATCTAAAACCAAAACAAATTCACCTTTCTCTATTTGTGGTTCTATGTTTTTTACATAGTCTCTTGTTACGGTTTCAAACTTTTTTGTAAGTTCTCTACCAATATATAACATATGATTATCAATATTCATTTTTTTTAAAATATCTATTGTCTGATTTATTCGATGAACAGATTCAAAGAAAACAATTGGACAATTATTTATCATTGCTTTATTTATTTGTTTAATAATTAATTTTTCACTTCTTTCTAAAAAGCCAAGAAAAATAAAGTTTCTTGTATCAAATCCACATTGTGCAACTGCATGAACCATTGATGATGGCCCGTTTATTATTACTACATTAATATTATGCTTATAACATTCATTTACTAAAATATACCCAGGATCACTTATAGTTGGATATCCAGCATCTGAAATCAAACCACATACATTTTGTTGAATTTTATTTATACATATATCTAAATTTTTTACTTCATTAAATTTATGGTATGAAATAAGTTCAATTTTTTTATTAATATTAAGTAACTTTAGCAACTTTAAAGTATTACGTGTATCTTCACAAAATAGCACATCAACCTTATTAATTAATTCAATAAAGTTTTTACTTATGTCATTAATATTACCTATTGGTGAAGCAAAAACATATAATTTATTCATCCTTGTAACCTTCCATAATTGAACTAATTTTTTCGTAATTGTAATTCATCATATTTAATCTTTTAAAAAGTGTTTTATTATTACAAACACTAATATTTAACTTTGAACACAAGAAAGTACGTTTTTTCACGTTATTAAGTGATAATTTTTCATATTCATTAAAGCTTAATGATGTAATATGCTTATCAAATGTTATTGAATTCTCAAAAGCTTTTATAATAGCATTATCATTAGCTTCAGCAATACCTATTTTTTTTGAATTTTTTACTATATCTTTTTTATCAATAAAAACATTAATAGTCTTATCAATATTTTCAATAATTTTTTTTCTAATTTTCTCACCTGGACCATCAGGGTCTAAAAATAGATATATTTTATGATTTTTAGAAACTTCTCTTATAAGGTTAATTGTATCATTTGAGATCTCTGAACCATTTGTTTCTATTGTCTCAACATCAAATAAACTTTTCATTTTATTTGTATCACTTTTACCTTCAACAACAACTATTCCATCAATTTTTTTCTTTTCCATACTATTCAAATACTTTAAAATATTTATATTTGTTATAAACTTTTGACATAGATTCACCATTTTCATTAGCAAAAACAACAATTGCATTAGATATCATTTCTGCAACTGAAATAATGTTTATAAAACTTGGTAATTTATTTGGGATAGTATCAGTTACATAAACTTGATCAATAATTTTTTGTTTTTTAGCATCTTCAAATTTTTTACAAGAATCCCCATTAAATAATGCATGCGTTGCTAAAATAGCAACTCCCTTTGCTCCTTTTTCTTTTAATAATTTTGCTGCTTCAATCATTGTACCACCAGTATCAATCATATCATCAACCATAATACAATATTTACCTTCAACATTACCTAACACATCAGAAACCTTTACTTGATTTGCTTTTGGTCTTTTCTTGTCTACAATTGCTAATCCGATATCTAACATTTCTGAAATTGATCTTGATCTTTTAACAGAACCATAATCTGGAGAAACAACAATTAAATCTTTTAATAATTTTTTGTTATTCTTAACAAAAACATCTAACAATAATCATGAAGCAGTTAGTGAATCAAATGGAATGTTAAAAAAACCTTGTTGTTGTTGAGAATGAATATCAATAGTAAAAACTCTTGTAGCTCCTGCAGTTTGAATCATGTCAGCCACTAATCTTGATGTAATTGGTTCTCTTCCTTTACATTTTCTGTCTTGTCTAGAATATCCATAATATGGAATAATAACATTTATACTTTTTGCAGATGCTCTTTTCATCGCATCAATTGCAATTAATAATTCCATCACTGAATCATTAACAGGTTTGCAAGTTGATTGAATTAAAAAAACATTTTTACCCCTAACTGGAACATCAGTTGTAAATAAAACTTCTCCATCTGCAAATTTTGAAACATGTGATTTACCTAATGGAATTTTAGTTAATGATGCAACATTAGTTGCAATTGATTCACCATTTGTTAGACCAAAAATTATACTATCTTTTTTCATATATTCACCACTACTTTTATGATTTAATTATAACAAGTTTATAAATATCTTTATAAAGTTTTATAATAT
>CASEPW010000018.1 GCA_949289925.1 uncultured Mycoplasmataceae bacterium | reverse complement strand
ATTAAGTTGACTTAGTCCAATTAATTATAAAAATAATATGTTATAAAGTAATTGTCCCAAAATTATGTCCATGTGTAAGTTTCAACATTATAGTTTCAACATATCATTTTTAAAATTAGGTTGAAAAATAAAAAATAATCATATGATTAATAGTTAGAAATATTGACTTTTTAAAATTTTTCACATAAAAAAATATTGTTATGCAATGTGATAAAAAGAAAAAGATTGCTGTCCAACAAGCAATTGATAAATATCGGAAATATTTATTCAAATTAGAAAATATAGAGTTTATGACTAATATTGATAATAAAACAATAAAAATGATGAATAATTATGTAAAAATGTTTGATAACCTTATAAAAATAATAAAAGAAGAGGAAGGTATTGAATATGTTGAAAAATTTATATTAAAAAATAAATGTTTTGATTTAAATTGTTCAATATCTAACTATTATTATCGTAAACAAAAAATTAACAATATTTTATGAAAATATTTATTTGATTGTTAAAATTAATATGAGGTTAAAATGAAAACAATTGCTATTGTTGGTAAGCCAAATGTTGGAAAATCAACATTATTTAATAGAATAATAGAAAAGAAAAAATCAATAATTGAGGATACACCAGGTGTAACTAGAGATAGAATATATGATATTGCTGAGTGATTAACAAGAAAATTTGAAATAATTGATACAGGTGGAATTGTAAAAGATGATTCAACACTTCAAAATAATATAAATATGCAAGTTGATTTTGCAATTGAAGAAGCACAAATAATTATTTTCCTTGTTTCTTACAAAAATGGAATAAATAATGATGATATATATATTGCAAAATTATTAAAAAAAGTTGCAAAAAATAAAAAAATAATATTTTGTGCAAATATGTGTGAAGGTTATAAAAGAAGCGAGGATCTTTCTACATTTTATAATTTAGGTTTTGGAGCACCAATTATGATTTCTTCAATTCATGGTATTGGTGTTGGAGACTTATTAGATACTATAGTAAATTCAATCCCTAAAGAAGAAAATAAAGATGACATAGAAAGATTCACATTTTGTATTATAGGTAGACCAAATGTTGGAAAAAGTTCATTAACAAATGCGATATTAAATAAAAATAGAGTTATTGTTTCTGATATGGCCGGAACAACTAGAGATTCAATTGATGTTGATTTTAATTATCATAACAAACCATATACAATAATTGATACTGCAGGTATTAGAAGAAAGGGTAAGTTATGAGATAATGTTGAAAAATATTCTGTATTAAGAGCAGAAAGAGCAATTTGTAGAAGTAAAATAATTTTATTAATGTTAGATGGAAGTGAAGATTTTAAAGAGCAAGATGAAGTAATAGGAGGTCTTGCATCAAAAGCAAATATTCCAACAATAATTATTGTGAATAAAATTGATTTAATTAAGAATATTAGTGATAAAAAACTAAATGAAATAAAAAATACAATTAGAAATAAATTTAAACATTTAACATGAGCACCTATTATTTTTACTAGTACAATAGAAAATAAAAAAATTCACAATATTTTTAAAACAATAGATGAAATTGACGAACAATTAAATTTAAAAATTTCCACATCATTATTAAATGATGTTGTTATGAAAGCTCAAATGATTCAACAAGCTCCATTGTTCAAAGGTTCTAGAATTAATATTTCATATATTACACAAATAAAAAGTCAAATACCTAGTTTTGTAATATTTTGTAATAATCCAAAGTTTCTTCATTTTTCTTATGCAAGATATATAGAAAATCAAATTCGTGAAGCATTTGGATTAGATAAAGTACCAATTACATTATATTGAAAAGACAAAAATGCAAGAACAAGGGGTATTAACATTGAAGAATAATAAAAAAGTATTAATCATTGGTACAGGAGCATGGGGTACAGCATTAGGGTGTATGCTATTTGATGCTGGATGTAAAGTTAAAATGTTTGGAACAAACCAAAACCAAGTAAATGATTTAAACAAAGGAAGGAATAATCAATATTTTAGAAATATAAATCTAAATTTTAAACCGGTTGCTAGTACTAATTTTGATGAAATTAAAAATGATAATGATTATATTGTATTTGCTATCCCAACTAATGCTTATAGTGAATTTATTAAAAAATATGAAAAAGAAATCGACCGAAAAGCTATATTTATTATTGCTTCTAAAGGCTTAGAACCTGATACAGGTTTACCTCTAAATGATTTTTTATCACAACATTTTCCAAATAAAATATGTTCAATATTAGGTCCAGGTTTTGCAAAAGAAGTAGTAAATAGAAAAAAGACATTTATAAATGCTATATCATCAGAATTAAATATTGCATGTGATGTAGCTAAGTTATTCTCTAATAAAAATTTCATAGTTAAACCAATAGATGATGTTAAAGGTTCAACTGCTCTTGCATCATTTAAAAATGCATTGGCAATATTATTTGGTTTTTTAGAATATCAAAAAGTTTCAATAAATACTAAATCTGCAATTTTAACTTTAGCAATTAAAGAAATGGAAAAATATGTCTCAAGAATTGGAGGTAATGTTTTAACAATTAATGAATTATGTGGAATTGGAGATATATATTTAACATGTACAGATTTATTAAGTAGAAATTTTCAATTTGGTTATGATATAGGTGATATTGGTATCGAAAAATTAACCAAAAAAAATGACGTTACTGTTGAAGGTTATAAATTTATAAATTCATTTTTTAAAAACAAGAAAAATACTAAAGATGATTTTTGTATTTTTTATACAATATACCTTTTAGTAAATGATAAGATTAATCCAAAAAAAGTCATTGATCATATTTGAGAGATTTATCATGAAAAAAAATAATGATTTTCTATATTGCATCAACCCTAGATGTACAATTGATGAATTAAAAACATTGATGAAATCTTATAATATTGATTTTTTTAATGAAGAAATTCTAGTAAAAAAGTTTTTCTTTGATAATATTGAATATTTAATTTTTGATTCAGAACTTGATAGAAAAGAATTTAATGAAAAATTAGATTCAGCACCTAATTTAAAGCAAAATATTTCTGAAATTATTTATATTGATAAAAGCGAATATTTAAAATATAAAAATGAAGAAAAAAATTAGCAAAAATATATTAATTAGCAAAAAAATATATTAAAATATAATAATATAAAGATGACAATTAACTTTGGAGGTTATCGTGGATTATAAGTATGATGTCGTTGTAATCGGTGCAGGTAATGGTGGTCTTGTAGCTGCAACTACTTGTGCACAAAAAGGTTTAAAAACGTTGTTGATTGAACAACATAATGTTCCTGGTGGTTTTGCTTCTTCATTTGTTAGAGGAAGATTTGAATTTGAGGTTGCATTACATGAACTTGGTAATTGGGGTGATGAGAAAGAATTAGGTGATGTTCAAACTATTTTTAATAATTTAGGTATTAAATTAAATATGAATGAGTTGCCTGAAGCATTCAATATTTATTTAAAAGATAAAAATGGAAATGAAAAAAGTTATGAATTGCCATTTGGTTGTGAAGAATTTGCTAGAAAATGTGATGAATACGTACCGGGATCATATGATAAAGTTATCAAATTTTTAGATGTTTGTAGAAATTGTTATGAAGCTGCTAGATATCTAAGAGATTGTAGAGGTAATCCAGATCCATCTGTAATGAAAAGTACTTATACTAACTATTTAACTGTAGCTAATTCAACACTAGCTGATATATTAAAAAAATTAAAAATGCCAAAACTTATTAAATATTTTATTGAAACATATTGATTATATTTAGGTGTTAAAAGTGATGTTATATCTGCATCATTATATTGTATTATGTTCTATGAATATATAAATTGTAAGGCTTTTGTTCCTGAACATAGATCTCATGAAATATCACAAAAAATTGTTAATAGATTTTTAGAGTTAGGTGGAGAAGTTTGATACAACACAAAAGCTTTAAAAATTGATGTAAAAAATAATGAAGTAAAAGGATTAGAAACTACAAGAGGTTATATTCAAACAAATCACATTATATCAAATGCATCTCCAAGAATTACTTATGGAGAATTAATTGATAAAGAACTAGTACCGTTACAAGATAAAAAAGTTGTTAATAATAGAAAAATCGGATCACAAGGTTTCTGTATTTATTTAGGGTTAGATGTTCCAGCTGAAAAATTAGGTTTAAATGGTTATTCATATTTTATGATGAGTGATGATGACTATAATAAGATTTATGATTCAATGAATTCTATTGAAAAGAATAACTCATATATTGTTGTTGTTCAAAATAATGGATGTAAAAAAGCTTCTCCTATTGGTACATCAATTTTATGATTTACAACATTATACAATGATGCATGAAATAATGTAAAAGAAGAAGATTATTTCAAAATTAAAGAAAAAATTGCTACAAGATTTATTAAAGATTTTGAAAAAAGAATGAATATTGATATTTCAAATCATATCGAAGAAATTGAGATTGGTACACCTATGACTTTTGCTAGATATACAGGTTGTAAAAATGGTGCAATATATGGTGATCAATGTCCTGTTAAAGATTCACCATATGTGAGAGCGAGAAATATGGATAAATTATTCACAATTAAAGGTTTAAGATTTGCTGGAGCAAGTTCATATTTTACACACGGTTATTCAATCACTTATATTGGTGGAAATGTTATAGGAAACAAAACATTTGGTGATTATAAAAGTAATCAAGGAGGTAAATAATTATGAGTAAATCAAAAAATACTATGTACATCTACAAGAAATCTCCATTTAAATTAATGGATATGTTAAAAGCAAAAAAATTACCTGGAAAAGTTTTAAATACAATAAATAAAAAAGGTAGTGATGCAGATATTAGAACAAACTATTATGTAAATGAAATTGCTAAAAAACTTCATACTGTTCAGTTTGAAGTTGTTGTTAAAAAAATTGAAGATTTGGAAAATGATGTAAAATGTTTCTATTTTTATAAAAAAGATAATGAATCAATGCCTTTTTTTAGAGCAGGACAATACATTTCAGTGACATGTAATATTAATGGTGTAGATATTTCGAGACCTTATTCAATTTGTTCATCTCCATATGATGCTACGAGAAATAACTTTATTGCTATTGCAATCAAAAAAGTTGAAAACGGGTTGTTTTCAAATTTTATGCACAATAAAATTAAAGTTGGCGATACATTGAAAATTTCATCACCTGAAGGAGATTTTTATCATTCACAAATTAGAGATCAAAAACACGTTTTAGCTATTGCAGGTGGTTCAGGTATTACTCCATTCATGTCAATGGCTAAAAGTATTGTTGAGGGTAGTGAAGATTTCAATTTGACTATTTTGTACACAAACAGTTATGTTAAAAATATATTATTCTTGAATGAGCTAAAAGAATTAGAACAGAAATCAAATGGTAAAGTTAATGTTAAATTTGTAATTACACGTGAAGAAACTATAGATTATATTAATGGAAGAATTGACACTGATATGATTAAACAATTTATAACTAAAGATTCTTCAGTGTTTATTTGTGGTCCAAAAGCTTTGAATAAATATTTATTTTCTCAATTATTACCATTAAAAATTGAAAGAAGAAAAATTAGAGTAGAGGCAAGTAATAATATTGGTTTACCACAAGATTATGAAAACTATAAAAACAAAGGTAATAAAAACAAATATAAAATTGCTGTAAAATTATTTAATTCAAAAATTATTATTGATGCAGATGCTAATGAAACTATCCTTGTTTCACTGCAAAAAGCAAGAATTTCTGCACAAACAAAATGTTTAAGTGGTCAATGTTCATGATGTAGATTTAGATTAATTAATGGCGAGGTATTTACACCTGCTACTTATGATTATCGTAGGGAAGGTGATAAAGAATCTAATATTTATAATTCTTGTTCAACATTCCCAATTAGTGATTTAGAAATTGAAGCATATTAACCTTTGTTAGCTTTTTCCATCATTTTTCTCATTTTTTCTTCAAATTTTTGTCTTTCTCTTTCAGCTGCTTTTGCTAGTTTAGCAGCTTCTTTTTTTGCAAGTTCTTTTGCAAATTTTTCATTTAATTCTTGAGCTTTTCTTCTTTCTTCTTCCATTTTAATTCTTTCAAGTTCTATTGATTTTAACTCAATCTTATCTTGTAATTGTTTAAAAACATATTCAGATCATATTCTAATATTTTCAATATCATATTTTTTAAAACCTTCAAGAGTTTTATTTTTGAAAGTAGCTTCAATTGGTAAAACCATATCCAACTTTTTTAAAAAAGAAAGATTTAATTGATAATCTCTTGGAATAAAATAAACAAGTTTTCAATAATTAGTTTCTTTTGTATCTTGTAAGAAATTTAAATTAATTCTAATTGCATTAACTAATTTCTTTCTAATAACTTCACTATTATCATCTGTTTCATCTTCATAACGATAACAAATGTAACCTGGTAATTGTTTTGTATTTTTAATCTTTGAATATAATTTTTTAAACATCTTATTCCTTTTTTGCTATATGTTTATTATAAGATATTCATACTATTTTTTATTAGTATTTCATTTTTATAAATTCTTGAATAAATTCATTAATAATATTTATTGCATATTTTCATGGTTTTTCATCATAAAGATCTATATCTAAAATTTTTATTGTATCAATTGGCGAAAGAGAAATACCTGATTTCAAGAAATTAAAATATTTATTTAAAAATTCCTTATCTCCCTCATAAATCTTTTTTGCACATATGACAGCTACAACTTGACCTATTGCATATTTATAAACATAAAAATT
>CASEPW010000017.1 GCA_949289925.1 uncultured Mycoplasmataceae bacterium | reverse complement strand
ATTAATATTATCTTTTTTATTGTTTTTTGTTGTAGGTGGTACTGCAGGGGTTGTTCTTTCGATAAGATTCCTTTCTAATTCAAAACCAATTGTATCAACTGTTGATAGATCTACAAAATCATTAGTAAATATTTTGGCACCCTTAAGTTTAAATCCATCATCTACTATTTTGACAGAAGAATTTGTTAATAATAAAAAATCAGATTTTGTTGCAATAATTAAAAATGATTCTAATTTTAAAAATTTACCACCAAACACTAATTATGATAAATGAATCTTTACATTTGATGCATATTTAGGTATAGTAACTGTTAATTACACTGTTAATAAATATTATGATAAAAATGGTAATATTGTTAATCAAGATTTAGAAATTACAAATAAAATACATGGTTTTAAGAAAAAAATGAATTATACAGTTAGTATAAGTTCTTCAGAACAAATTTATACAAATACTGATAATGTTTTTAGAGCTAATATATTTTATGAAAACTTACCATCTACAACTGCAAAATTTGATTTTGTTTGATCAACAAATAAAAATTCAACTATCATTCAAGACAAAACTAATGTTGCAAAAATAAATTTTGATACACCAGGTGAATATGAAGTTTCAGTAAAAGTTTATGAAAAAAATTCATTAATTGAAATTACTAAAATATCAAAAATAATAAATGTTATTGATAAACCTATAGTTTCATATTTGGCTAACATCAACATTCCAAATAGTGATATATTAACAAATGTTGAAACTCAATTTAATATAGATGTTAATAGTTCAGATAATTCACCGATTCCAAATGATTTTTATTACGAATGAATTATTAATCCATCTGCAATAATATTAAATAATGGACAAAAGAATATTAGTGCAACTTTTAACTCAAATGGTAGCTATGAAATAGTTGTAAATATTAGAAAAAATTCTATTGATGGAGAAATTATTTTAACTGTAAGAAAAAACATTAATGTGATTACTCCTCCAATAGTAACTAAACCTACTATAAATTTTGATATTTTACCTGAATATGAAATAAATAAAAAATATACAATAAGTCCAAATATAGAGATTATTTCTCCACAAGATGATGTGTCAAATTATAGAGTTGATTGGGAATTTAATTCATATAATAATATAATTGGACCAGAAAATAATGGTAATGATATAACCTTTGGTTTTAATGCTGTAACAACAGTTTCATTAACAGCAAAATTAATTGAAGTTAATAGTGGTAATGAAATATCAAATCATACTGAAACTTTAGTTTTTGTTAATAATAAATCTAGTATTACGTATAGTGTCACTATAAATAGAAATGATCAAAATAATGAAATTGGTCAAAATGCGACATTTAACGCATCTCTTTCTACCTCTGACGGTTCTACACCATCTAATTTATATTATTTGTGAACTATAACAAATAATGAAAGAATAAATAATAATGGTACAAGTAATGTTAATATTACATGAGCAAATGTTGGTGAACATCAATTAGTTGTTAAAGTCTATGAAGGAGATGTTAATGGTACACTGTTAGCTACATCTAATCCGTTAAATATTACTATTAATTCTCAGTCTAATACAAAATATGGTTTTAATGTTGATGGGGTTGATGAAATAACAAATAGACAATATACAAATGATGCTGTTGAATTTGATACAGCAATTACAAGGGCTAATGATTTTATTAATAATGAATTAACAGAACAACAAATAAAAGATGCATTAAATTTATTTGCTCAAAGATATGCTAAAAATATTCAAGTGATGAAAGATAACAAATTAGATTATTCAATAATAGAAAATAATATAAAGTTGAATGCTAACAAGACCATAACTGGTAACATTAAAATTAAATTGATTTATAATGCAACATTAAATTCTCAATTTACATCAGAGTGTAGAGAAAATGGAGATATTGAAATACATAACTTTGTGTTTAATAATTCTATAATTGAACCTTATATAAATGTTGTAACTGCAAATTTTTTAACTTTTAAAATTACATCAAAACATTTACAAAAACAAATTATTTTTAAAAATTCAACAGCATATAAAAAAAATTCAAATGTTGCTTTATTGAATGAAGAAATATTTTTAGATTCTTCAAATGATTTAACATTACAAATTAATAATTCATTACTTTCATTGAATTATAATAAGTTCCTTGAAACTAATTATTTATATAGTATTTCTTCTACTGAAGAAAAAGAAGTCTTTAAAGAAATAATTTCTACTATTTCAAGAGGAGAAGGAAAATTAAAATTATATGGTGAAGATCCATCTAGACCTGGTTTACAAACTAGTTCTCCTATATATTGCATTGAGTTATCTAAAACTTATAATTTAAGTCCATCTTTTGTATCTAATTTATCATGAGCAATTGCATCGCTTTATAATTTTATATCACCATTAAGACCTGTTACATTTAAAAATAATGTAATATATTTTAATGCCTATACTAATGTGGTTAATGTTGCAAAAGAAAATCCAGGAAAAGTAGTTGATTTAGATAATAATTCAAGTCCTTTATCAACTTATATTGAAACTATAACTAATAATATTTATAATTTTGAGAGAGATATCAAATATATATTTATTAATAATTACAAAAATCAAATTCATGCTGATTGAAATAATTTTTTAGATACTACTAGTGATAGAGAAAAAGCTGAAAAAATATATGAATGAATGATGCCACTTGTTTCATATGGTCAATATGATGTAAAATGACCATCTCAAATTGGGGGAATTTTACAAAAAAAAGTAATTTGTCAAGGTTATGCAAGTATATTTACTTATTTATCAAATGTATTTAATTTAACTGCATTAACAATAACAGGTTTAGTAGGTTCAAACGCTTCTCCAGATCAAACACAAGGTGATGGTAAACATGCGTGAAATTTAGTAAAAATTGATAATGAATGATTATGAGTTGACCCAACATGAGATGATAGCATGTACCCTAATTCAAATTCATATATAACTCAAAATTTTCTAATCCCTACCAATAACTTTTTCAATCCAAGAACTCATAAATCAGTCAATAATTGAGACAATGGGCATGATTTGCCTATTAAAGTTCCTAATTATAGTTAAAAAAATTTCTATTATATATAATATAATAGATAAAAGAGGTATATATGCATACAGTTATTAATCACCCTTTAATTAAAGATAAATTAACTAGAATGAGAAAAATAGAAACATTATCAACTGTTTTTAGAGATAATTTAAAAGAATTATCAATGTTAATGGCATATGAAGCGACAAAGAACATTCCATTAAAAGAAATTATGATAAACACTCCTGTGCTTGAAAATGCAATAGGTTATAAATTGCAAAATAAAATAACCTTAGTTCCTATATTAAGAGCAGGTCTTGGGATGGTTGATGGTATGAAAGCATTAATACCAACTGCATCAATAGGTCATATAGGTTTATATAGAAATGAAAAAACATTAGAATGTGTTGAATATTATTATAAGATGCCTAATCAAGTTAAAAATTCACATGTATTACTTTTAGATCCTATGTTAGCAACTGGTAATTCTGCAGTTAAAGCTATTGAATTATTAAAAAAAGAAAATCCATTATCAATAACATTTATATGTATTGTTGCAGCTCCTGAAGGATTAAAAGCAGTTGAGGAATCTCATCCTGATGTTCATGTGTATCTTGCGTCATTGGATAATAAATTAAATAAAAATGGTTACATTGAACCTGGTCTTGGTGATGCTGGAGATAGAATTTTTGGTACAAAATAATGCAATGAATAATTAATAACGAATCAAATTCAGATTATTCATTAACAATTAATGAAATTATAAAAGAATTAAATATCTCAGATGAACATATTTTAAGCATAAGTTTTGATGAAAATACACTTAATAAAATATCACAAAAATCATTATTTAATGATTATAAATTGATAATTATTAAAGAAGTTGATTTTATTTCTTCCAAAGAAAAAGTTAAAAAGCAACAAGAATTAATAGATTATATTTTAAAAGATAATGTTAATTATATATTAATTACAAATAAGAAACCTTTATTAGAATTAAATGAAAATTTTAAAATTTTAAATATAGAACAATTAAATAATAAAAATAAAGAAAAATATATAAATAATTTGTTATTAGAAAAAAAATTAGTTTTATCTGAAAAAATTATTGATTCATTAAAGAATAAGTTGCCTGATAATTTTTTAATTATAAGAAATGAAATTAATAAATTAGCATTATTACTAATTACAAATAATAATGAAGATGATTTAATAAATTCTATTGCAAATTATAATGATGAAAATATTTTTAATCTTCTAAATTTTATTTTTGATTCAGATATAAATAATGTTTTAAAGATATATGAAAATTTAAAACAAAAAAAACAAGATGAATTTCAAATTATTGCTACATTAGCATATCAAATTAATCAAATTTTATTTATAAAAAAAATGTTAATGAGCGGTAAAAGTTCTAAAATGATTCAAGAAATTTTACATATTCAGCCTTTTGTCTTTAATAACATAAAAAGGCTTTGTGATAAAAATGATCTTGCAAAAATCATGAAATTTGTTGATAATCTCTTTAATCTTGAATTAGATATAAAAAGTATGAAAATAGATAAAGTAATAGGTTTTAAAAATTTTTTATTAAATCATATAATTTAATTTT
>CASEPW010000016.1 GCA_949289925.1 uncultured Mycoplasmataceae bacterium | reverse complement strand
TAATAACTCACTAAAATCTGGTTGTTTCGTTGATTGAACAATAAAAACTTTATCGATGTTTGCAACTTTTGGTCTTATTAATAAACTTTTTCTTTCATATATATTTGTTATTAAATATGTCCCTGATGAATATTCAAAATCAACGAAATCTCCGACACATAAAGAAATATCTAACTTTCTTAATGTACCTTTTAATTCAACAACAAATTTGTTATTTTGTTTTAAATCTTCAACAATGATTTGCGAACGATTTTTTAATACTACTAAACCCTTCATTAGATAATACTTTCTGCACTTAAAACAATAATTATTATCACTGAAATTATTAGTGCTAAACTAACACATAGAATTAATGCAAAAAATCATCATTTAAAATATCAAATTTCTCTTTTTTTAGATGCATCGACATCAAATGTAGATTTTTTTTGAAATGTTCTTTTTTCTAAAGGTTTTAAAAGAGGTTCATTTATTCTTTTTTCATCATCTCATGTTTTAACATCTTGAATTAATTCATCAATATTCTTATAACGGAATTTTTTATCTTCATCTTTGGATGCAACACATCTAAAAATAATGTTTTCTATTGAATTAGGTAAATTTGGAACTTGATTTGAAATACTTGGTATGTCAAATTTTAATCATTTTTCAATCTTTTTTCTATCATTTTCTTTTTGTGTTTCAGTAAAAGGCAATGAGCCAGTTATCATTTCATATAAAATTACTCCAAGGGCATGAAAATCAAATTGTGTTGTTATGATATTTTTTATTTTTTCTTCTGCCTTAACATCTCCTTTTGAGGCTTCTTCTAGAATTTCTGGTTTTAATTTTAAAACATCAGGAGTTGTATAATTGGCAGTACAGTATATTGTTCCTTCATTTGTCGAGAATTTACCATCATAGAAAGAAGTTGCAATTCCATAGTCAATAATTTTTACTTGTCTTAAATCTTCAGAAATAATGATGTTATCAGATTTCAAATCACGATGGATAACTATTTTTTTATCATTCAATTTATGCAATGCACTAATTCCATTAAGCATTTGCATAAAAAAATTCATTGCCTTATTGACAGGTAATGATTTCATTTCTCTTAATAATTTTGATAATGTTGGTCCTGAAACAAACTCTGTAATAATAATTATTTTGTCATCAAAAATTTTTCAATCTATTGGTCTAGCAATATTATCATTTGGTTTATCTTTTAATGCTCATGTTAATTTATATTCATCAATAGCTTTTTGTCATTGAGCTTCTGAGTCTTTTTTATTTTTAGGATTTGATGAATCAATTTTTTTAATAACTTTTACAATAACATAATTTTCATATGGATTATTATAAAAATCTTTTTCTCTATTTGACTGTATCTCAGCAATATGAACTTCACTCATACCACCAATTGCATAATCTTTTCTAACTATTTTGTATCTTTTTAAAATAACACTGCCGACTTCAAAATCCATTATACACCTATTATAGCGACTGATAAATTATCATTTGATCTATTTGCAATTGCTTTAGAAAGAATTGCACTACATTTCTTTTCATAATCATCTTCTGCAATCAACGCATCAATCATATCTTTAATAGTAACAAAGTTGTGAACACCATCAGAAGTTAAAATTATATATTCTCCTGATTTCAATGTAGTTTCAAAAACATCAGGAACAATTTTCTTTAATGAAACTCCTCCAATAAATTGTGTGATTGCATATAAATTATCTTTATATTCAATAAACTTTTCTTGTGGTTTGTTATTTCTAACTAAATAGTTATATAAATTTTGATCAATTGTTATTTGATATGATTTTTCCTTTGAAATTTTATATGCTCTTGAATCCCCAACATTATAAACATATACTTTTTCACCAACAATAATTGCACAAACAAGTGTAGAAGCCATATTTGCCAAATCTTTTGCCATATTTTTCATAATATAGTTTGTTATATTTTCTCTTGCCATTGTAATAACACTATCAATTCATGAAGATATATCATCAATATTAAGTTGATTAAAATTTGTTGATAGAAATTTTTCTTTAAATGTATTTACTAATATTTCACTAGCAGCAGAACCACCTCTATAACCACCTAATCCATCGCAAACTAGTCCAACAAAATTACCTCATTCATTTGAACCAGATCATACTGCGTCTTCATTATTACTTCTAACTGTACCTATGTTTGTTAAATGACTATTTTTCATTTTGTTTTCTTTCATTTCTAGCTCTTAATTGACCACATGATCCATCAATATCAGAACCTTTTTCTTGTCTTACTGTTACAGTAATTTTATGTTTTTTTAAAATGTCATAAAATCTTTTAACATTTTTTGACCTTTTAAATGTTGTATTATCAACAGAATTATATGGAATTAAATTCACATAGCATAAAATTCCTTTGACCAGATTAGCTAATTCATTAGCACATTCATCTGTATCATTTATTCCATCGATTAAAATATATTCAAAGGTAATCCGGCGATTAGTAGCTTTAATATATTTATTAACATTTATTATTATATCATTAATATTGTAAGCATTGTTAATTGGCATTAATTTACTTCTTATTTCATTATTTGGAGCATGAAGTGAAATTGCTAATCCTACTTGAGAAAAATCTTTTATTCAATCATCAAAACGATAAACTAATCCACATGTGGAAACAGTTATTTTTCTAGAGCCAATACCAAAACCATTTTGATCTCTAACTGTATTTAAAAATTTAGATAAATTATCATAATTATCTAATGGCTCGCCAATACCCATAACTACTATATTTCTTATTAATTCTAAATTATTGTTAAATAAAAAATTGTTTACATAATATAATTGCATTATTATTTCACTTGCATTTAAATTTCTTATCTTTTTTAATTGACCTGATGCGCAAAAACGACAACCCATATTACAACCTACTTGTGTAGTTACACATATTGAATTACCATAATCAAAATTCATTAATACAGTTTCAATTTTATTTCCATCTTCTAATTCAAATAAAAATTTTATTGTCCCATCTTTTGATGTTAGTCTTATTCTTTCTTTCAATAGTGGTATATAAAAATTTTCATTTAATCAAGTATTCATTTTTTTTGGAATATTTGTCATTTTATTAAAATCAATAACAAATTTTTTATATACTCAATCAAAAATTTGTTTTGCATTAAATTTTTTAAATCCATTTTCCATTATGATATTTTCAAATTCATTAAGTGTATATTCAAAAAAATTATTTTTCATTTTTAATTATCTCTTTAATTTCATTTATACATTTTTCAATATCATCATTAACTACAACATATTGATATCTATCTTTCATTTGGATTTCTTTTATAGCTTCATTCATTCTTTTTTCAATTTGTTCATCTGTTTCAGTATTTCTGTTTTTTAATCTTCTTTTTAATTCTTCCATTGATGGAGGTATTACAAAAATAGATATGTACTCATCTTTATAATTTTTCATTATATTTAGTGCACCTTGAACTTCAATTTCTAAAATTGGTGAAAAACCTTCATTAAGTGTGTTTTCAATAAATTTCTTTGGAGTCCCATACTTATTATCTATAAATTGTGCTCATTCAAGAAATTCATCATTTTCAATTCATTCATTAAATTTTTCATGCGATATAAAAAAGTAATCTTTTCCATCTATTTCATCATTTCTTTGATCTCTTGTTGTTGCAGATATGGAATATTTTAAGTTTAATGTTTTATCTTCTAAAAGTTTTGTAAGAATGGTTCTCTTACCAACACCTGATGATCCTGAAAAAATTATTAACTTATTACATTTCATTATTGTTTATAGAAATATGCCTTTGGATGTGCACATACAGGACAAATTTCAGGAGCTTCCTTTCCTTTATGAACATGACCACAATTCTGACATATTCAAATAATCTCATTATCATCCTTAAATAATTGTGAATTTTCGATTTTTTCTAATGTATTATGGAATCTTTCACCATGATGTTTTTCTATATCAGCTATCATGTTAAAAAGATTATAAACATCTAAAAAACCTTCTTCTTTTGCTTCATCAGCAAATTTTCTGTATAAAAATTTATCTTCATTTTCTTCACTTTTAATACAATCCAACAAATTTTGTTTTGTTAAAGGAATATCCCCATCATTCAATTTTTTGAAAAAAAGTTTAGCATGTTCAAATTCATTATGAGCAGTTTCATTAAAAATATCACTTACAATATTCAGGCCTTCTTTTTTTGCTTTTTTTGCATAAAGATTATATTTTGTAAATGCTTCACATTCACCCATAAAAGCTTTTAATAAATTTTGATATGTTTTTGAATTTTTAAAGTCCATATATTATATCCTCTATATATATTATCATTCAAAAAAATATTTTTCAAAATTATTTTTATTCTTATATCATTGGAAAGTTAAAATTTAACACTTTCATAGGATTCTTTGGAAAGTTAAAATTTAACACTTTTATAACTATAATTACTAGT
>CASEPW010000015.1 GCA_949289925.1 uncultured Mycoplasmataceae bacterium | reverse complement strand
TATTACACACCAATTTCATCAATATTTGCTATAAGGGAGTACAATAAACATGTGGTTGTGTAAAAAGACTATGATTTAAGCAATTAAAAATTATTTAAATTCTTCATATTTTTTTTCAATTTTTTTCAAAATATGATTTATAGATGTTCGAGGAATATTGATTTTATATTTTTTAAGCATCAAATCTGAAATTGTAGATAATGAAGCATCAGGGTTTTCTAATCTTATCTTGCAAAACTTGATTGTTTTATCATTAAATTCTTTCATTAAATCATTTTTCATTAAAAAATTAATTCATTTAATATGATTTTGGGAAGCTTGTATTGTTTTATTAATATTTGATACTTCTAAATTAGTTAATCTTTGTAATGAATTAGAGAAATCTTTTTGAATTCTAATATCTTCAAATTCAAATAATGATTCTTCAGCTTCAAAAATTTTTAGAATATCAGATAAATATTCAGATTTCTTAAAATATATTTTGTAATTATTACGATAATTAATTATTGAACTATTAATATTAAAATAAGACAATATTTCTTTTATTTTATTTAGATATTTCAAGTTGCTTGACCTTATTTCAAAATGATAAGATGATTTTTTCGATGGAAAATAAATACTACCTGATGATAAAAATGCACCAATTAAAAAACCTTTTTTTTCATTTTCATCTAATTCTAAATTTTCAATATTAGCAAAAATATTAAAATTTTTTTCTAAAATCTCTAAATCATTAATCACTATTAGATAACCATGAGAAATATGAGTATCTTTGAACCAAACATTAGATTTAATATCTTTAAATAATTCGTTAATTAATTTTTTTACGTATCTAACAATAAAATTTAATGATATTGTTATATTAAAAGTAGTTTTATTGTCTAAGATATTTAATGAACCATTATTTAAAATAAATGAATAAAAAATATTCTCTAGTATTTTTCTTTCATACTTAATTGTAGTAATTTCTTTCTTTACTTTTTCACTAAATGTATTTCTTAACATCTATAATAAACACGCTAATAATATAATTATTATAACCAATAATATAATTATTGAAATGTAAAGTGTATGTGTTTTATGTTTATATAAAAAATCATATGTATTTTTTGTCAATAAAACCATTTGGTTATAAATTTCTTTTGCTGATTGTACATCTATCATTGTAGATACATTATTTTTTACTTTATACTCATGATCAACATGTTTATTTTTTATTAAGTTTTCTTTTTTAATTAAATTAATTATAATATCACCTGTTTTTCATGGAGTGATATTCCCTTTTTCACTTAATTTTAGAGTTTTTTTATTTTGACATTTTGGAACTTTAACATTTAATTTTTTGTTTTTAATGATTACACCATTATTGCATCTACTACAGCCTCATCCACTACATATTTCACAAATTGATTTATATTCATAATTCATAGTGAAATTTAATTGTTTATTTGTATATTTAGCCTTATCATAATAAACATTAAAATTAATATCAATATTTTTTATTAATTTTATATTTTTTTCAAACTTAATAAATTCAGGTGTAGATTTAATGTGAGAACGATATATTTTATCCTTCATTAACATCTCATGAACTTGATGACCAAATTCATCTTTATAGATTGGTTTATTCATGTAAGTACACATAAAAATTTCATATTTAGAAATATTTTTATTTTTTATATATAATTCAAAATCTCCAATATATTTTTTTCTTGTGCCATTAAGATTAAAGGCATATTTATTATAAAAATCACTATTATCAGCAGGTTCATCTTGTATTTTAAAAAAATCACTAAATTCATTATTTTCAAATTCATTTTGATCAAATTCTTTATAGCGTTTAAAGTATGAAATAATGTCATCGTATGCGTCTTTGATTTCAATAAATTTTTTTTCTGCTTCTTGTTTATCTTTTTGATTTTTGATTTTATCTGGGTGATATTGTTTAGCAAGTTTATGATAAACCTTTTTTACTTCCTCTAGAGAAGTATCACTATTTAAACCTAAAATTTCAAATGATTTATTAAAATCTTTATAATTGGTTTTCATTAAAATAATTATATCAAAATTTATTTTTCAATTTTTAATCAGAATTGATCGCTAACCACTTCAACACCCAATGAATTTGCTTTATCTAATTTACTACCTGCAGCACTACCTGCAATTAAATAATCAACATTTTTTGTAACAGTACCATTTACTTTTGCACCATAACATTCTTCAAGAATTAATTTAATTTCTGTTCTTGGTTGCTCAAAACTTCCTGTAATAACAAATGTTTTGTTATGATATTTTTCATTTTCTGGTAATTTAGCAATTTCGTTGTATATATCGAATTGTTCACTATTACCTTTTGAAATATACAACATATTAATACCAACTTTTTTATATTGTTCAATAAGTTCAAGATTTTTTTGTTCATGAAAAAAGTCATAAATATTTTGTGATATTTTTTTACCTATTATGCTTAGTTCTTCTAATTCTTCTAAATTTGCATCTATTAATGAATCTATATTTTTGTATTTTTTAGCCAATATTGTTGCAATATTTATTCCTACACCTTTAATTGCAAACGATGCAATAATTCTTTCTAAAGAATTAGATTTTGATGATTCAATTGCATTTACTATATTATTAAAAGATTTTTCTTTAATGTTTATTTTTGCTTTAAAAACCTCTTCTTTTTTATCTTTTAAATAATATAAATCAACTATATTTTTAATAATATTTTTCTCATATAATTTAGCAATTATAGAGATTGATACACCATCAATATTCATAATATCTCTAGATACAAAATATTCAATATTTCTAATAATTTTATCCTTACAATTTTCATTGATACAAAATTGATCAACACCATCACTTGAATCAATCAATAAAGAATTACATGAAGGACATAATTTAATTGGTTCATATTTAATACAATGACTTGTTCTTCTTTCTTTTACTACTGAATCAACATACGGAATAACATCTCCAGCTTTATAAATATTTATATAATCATTAATTCTAATATCTTTTTGTAGAATAAAATCTCTATTATGTAAAGATGCATTAGATACATTGCTACCATCTAAATTAACAGTTTGTAAATTGGCAACATATGTGATTTTTCCTGTTCTACCAACTGTTGGTGTTATTGATAATAATTTTGTCATTGCTATAGTTGGTGGAAATTTATATGCAATTGCTCATTTAGGGAATTTTGATGTTAAACCTAATTCTTCATAATATTTATATTCATTAACTTTAATTACAACACCATCAATTTCATAATTTAATGTATTTCTTTTATTTGTTAATTCAAGAATTTTTGCTCACACTTCATCAATATTTTTTGCTATTGAAATCTCGCTTGCAACTTGAAAATTATGTTTTTTTAATCATTCAATACTTTCATATTGGGAATGAATGCCCATTTCCTTAGCATTTGGTAAAAAATATAAAAAGGTTTTTAAATTTCTATTTGCAGTAATTGATGAATCTAAATTTCTTAATGAACCTGCTGCGGCATTTCTTGGATTTGCAAATTTTTTATTTTCAGGTTGTGATTCATTTAATTTTTTGAAATCTTCATTTGCTAAATAAACTTCACCTCTTACTTCAATAATATTTGAATTGTTTTCACCTTTTATATATTGTGGAACATCCTTAATTGTTAATACATTTGTAGTAACATCTTCTCCGACAATTCCATCTCCTCTTGTTGCACAATATTTTAGTTCATTATTTTCATAAACTATTGAAATAGATAAACCATCTATTTTTGGTTCAACAATAAATGAACAATCAATAGTGTTAATAGTTTTGTATATAGTATTAATAAATTTTTCAAGCTGTTCTTTATTAAAAACATTATCCAAAGACATCATTGGTGTAATGTGTTTTATTTTTTCAAACTTATCTAAAACATATCCACCTACTCTAATTGTTGGTGAATCTTTTCTAATATATTGAGGATATTGATTTTCTAATTCTTTTAATTCATTAATAGTAGCATCATAAACAGCATCTGTCACAGATGGGTTATCTAATGCATAATATTCATAATTTCATTTTTTTAATGTTTCTACTAACTGATCTATTCTATTTTTTATTTCATTACTCATAAAACCACCTAAAATGCATTAATAATAGCAATATTTGCTATCACTACCCCAACAATAATCCCTAGATACATAAAATTATAAATTGTTTTTCTTTGATTATTAATATATGTTGAAATAGTATTCAAAAATAATGGCAATAAAGGAATTAAAAATAAGTTTAGATAATTTGATGAAGATAATGTAACTGAGAAAATATTATAGTCTAATATTTTATTCATTAAATCTAAAGAAAAAGGATTTCAAAATAACAAAATTCCAATTAATGATAACTCCATATAACCAAAAAATTGGATTTTCTTTTTTCTTCTTATAAAAATATTAATAATCGAATATGCAAGAATAAAAATATTTAAAAATCAATAAAATATATTAGCAGTTCAATATAGACCTGGATATTTATTTGCATTAAAACTTATTCCAAAAATTTGATAGATTTTTCAATTTTCAATAATCTTTTGGAAGTTACCTGAAGTTGAATAATATATAATGATTGATAAGAAAACACAAAAAAGAAGTATCCCTGTAATCATAACAATTCACTTATACATAAATCTATCCACTTTATCATTTATTTTTATACCAATTGCAGATGTTCTGTAAAAGAAATAAAAAATATAGAAAGATAAAACTATAACAAAGATGATAATTGATAAAAATTGAACTTTAGTAATCATTAATGACCATGCAACAATATTAATTAGTAGATTAAAAATGTTATAGTTAGTTGCTTTTTGTTTTTTTGTATAATAACTTAAACCTAAATTAATAATGTTAATAATTGTAAATGGAATAACAAAAAATGTATTCAATGCTAATGACATGAATATAATAGCATTAACAATTATAATAGCTAATGTACTATCAACTTCATTATATTTTGTATAGTGTAATCATATTAATAAAAGCATTAAAGGTAATAATCATTGTTCATATAAAACAAATGTTGTTTGTAATGCCATATTAAAAAAAGATAAAACAAAAGAGAAAAATGATAAATAAATTACTTTTGAAATTGAAACTCCATATTCATCCTTGTAAAACACACACATTAATACAATACTTAAAAATAATAGATAAATTA
>CASEPW010000014.1 GCA_949289925.1 uncultured Mycoplasmataceae bacterium | reverse complement strand
AGTGTTAAATTTTATCTTTCCAAAGAATCCTATGAAAGTGTTAAATTTTAACTTTCCAATGATAATGAGCAAAATTAATTTTTATTAATTTAGATATTATAATAAAATAAGAAAAAGGAGAAAATATGAAAATTGAAAATATTGAAAAATATAACGAATTAATGAATAAAGAAAATGCAGTTATTGACTTCTATGCTGAATGATGTGGTCCTTGTAGAATGCTTGGTCCAATTGTTGAACAATTAAGCAATGAACACCCAGAATATAATCTATACAAATTAAATATAGATGAATTTGCAGACTTAGCAGAAAAACATAATGTTCAATCTGTTCCTACAATCATATATTTTAAAAATGGTTCTGAAGTAGATAGAACAACTGGATTTTTACCAGCAGATTCTTTACAAGAAAGAATAGAAAAAAACAAATAATTCCATACATAATAAAAAATAAATCCTAGAAGCCTAGGATTTATTTTTTATTTGATTACTGATTAAATTAATAAAATCATCTAAAGTGTATTCAATTGTTTCTTCTGATCCATGTTTTCTAACAGAAACATTTTTATTTTTTGATTCGTTGTCCCCAATAATTATCTGATATGGAATTTTGCTGATTTGAGCTTCTCTAATTTTTTTATTCATTCTTTCATTTCTGTCATCTAATTGACAACGTATTAATGATGATTTTAATGCTTTATATATTTCTTTTGCATAATCAAGATGTATTTCATTATTTACTGGGATTATAGTTACTTGTATTGGAGATAATCAAACAGGTAACACACCTTTTGTTTGTTCTAGTAATATTGATACTAATCTTTCATATGTACCAATAATTCCTAAATGAATCATTATAGGTCTTTTATAATCTCCTTCTTTCGTTTTATATTCTAATTCAAACTTCATTGGTAATAAAAAGTCTAATTGAATTGTTGACATTGTAATAATTCTATTTAATGATGTTTTAACTTGAAAATCAATTTTTGGGCCATAAAATGCTGCTTCACCTATTTTTTCTACAAATGGTATATTATGTTTTTTTAGCATCTTTCTTAATGAATCTTCTGCTATTTCTCACATTTTAGGATCTTTATGGAATTTTTCTTTATCATTAGGATCATGCAAAGATAAATCAATTTGGAAAATTTCACTATTTAGACCTTTATGAGCATCTTTAATAATGTTATAACAATTTAACACTTCTTGCTCTATTTGTTCAGGTGTACAAAAAATATGAGTATCTTCAAGAACCATTTCTCTAACTCTTTCTAGACCAGTTAATCCACCTGATGATTCATAACGATGAAGCATAGATTCTTCACATAATCTAACTGGTAATTGTTTATATGAATATTGCTTCTTCTTGAAAACAAGAACATGGTGTGGACAAGTCATTGGACGCAAAACTAATTTTTCATTATCAACTTCCATCAATGGAAACATATTTTCTTGATAATGAGCTCAATGACCTGATTTTATATACAAATCTAAATTACCTAAAATAGGTGTGTATACATTTTCAAAATCATATTTAAACTCTAATTCTGATAAAAAATTTCTTATTTCTTTTCTTATAATACTACCATTAGCTAATCATATTGGTAAACCTTGACCTGATAATAAATCAAATGTAAATAAATCAAGATCTTTACCTATCTTTCTATGATCTCTATCAATTCTTTCTTGGTATTCAACCATATATTCATCAAATTCTATTTTACTAGAAAAAGCAGCACCTAATAATCTTAATAATGTTTCGTTATTAGCATCTCCTAATCAATAACTTCCTCCAATTGATAATAATTTAAATGTTTTAATTACATTTGTTTTTAAATAATTTATTTTAATTGGACTTAATGTTTTATAACCATTTATTTCTACCAAAAATAGTTCATTTGTTTTGTTATTGTCAATAAAGTGTTGAATATATTTATTATCTTTAAATTCTTTCTTTGCATCATTGTGACTAATAAGATTACATTTAATTTCATGTGCACCAGTTATTACTTTATTAATCAATTTTTCTAATTTAATAAAATCATTACTTGAAATCTTTTCTTCAACATTAAAATTAATTATAAAATTTTCGTCTTCTACTTCACTGATTGTATTTATAAAATTTGTGTAATTCTTATTTAATACACTTTCAATAATAATTGTTGTTAATAAATTTAATTCCTTGTTTATCATAATTATTCCTAAATTTTCACAAAATAATTATATAATAATTATGTATTAGGTTTTAAAATAATGAAAAAGTTTAAAATAATTGTTGACTCTTCATGCACAATTCCAGTTGATGTAGCCAACAATTTGGATATAAAAAAAATTAGTTATGAAATCAACAATCCTGAAGGAAAAATAATAATTGATAATTTTACAAGAGAACAAGTTGATGAGACCCTTTCTAAAATAAATGATAAATATTTCTTTAAATCATCAATGTTCTCTCCAATTTTAATTGAAGAAATAATTAATAATGAACTAAATGAATATAATCAAGTTCTTTATATAACATCTTCTACAAATTTTACTGGTCAATATGAAAATACTAAATATATCCAAGAAAAATATCCTAATAGAGTATTTATAATCAATTCAAACTCTACATGTAGTGTTATTGAAGAAATTGTTTATAAATTCATTGATTACTTTAGAAATAATGAAACAATAAATCAAGATGTAATTGATGAAACAGTTAATTTTGTTAATAAACATTCATGTACATTATTTATTCCTAAAAATTTAATGGGTTTAATGCATTCAGGTAGAATTCCAAGTTCATTAATAAAACTGTTAAAATTAGCTAAGGTCACACCAATAATTAAAACAGAAGAAAAAAATAAACCTTGTAAATTAATTAAGAATAATGATTGTCAACTTATTAAAATGCTTGACGCATTTAATGAAATTTTTGTTGAAAAAATAAAAGATAATTTAATTAATAAAATATATATTTTTGAAACAATTTTGAGTAATGAAAAAAAGAATGAAATAATAGAAACTATACAATCATATTTTAAAGTAGCAAAAGAAAAGATACAAATTAGAGTAACTCCATTGCCTATTGCTATTTATACATTAAAAGAATCATTTGGTGTTTCTTTCCACATGTTATGTGAAAAAAAATCTTAAGCAATTTTTCGTTTATTTATTAATGCATATTTAATTGTTTGTTCATCAGCATAATCTATACTTGCATTTGTAGGTAGACCAAAACCTATTCTATAAATATTAATATTTTCAAGATTAGAAAGTTTGTTCTTAATATATTCAGCTGTTATTTCACCAGTAATTGAAAAAGGTGTAGCAATTAAAATCTCATTAATATTGTAATTTTTAATGTGCTCCTGAATATCATTAATAAATATATTTTTATCAGTAATTCCTTTTTTTGGATTAATTTCACCATGCAATACATGATAATATCCATGATGAACTGACATTTCTTCAATTTTATCTAAATCCGCAATCTCACAAATTATTAATAATGAATTATCTCTTTTATCATCACTACATATATTACAAACATCAGAAGTTGAAATATTGTGACAAATATCACAATATTTTAAATTATTTTTAGCATTTTTTATTCTTTCAATAAATTGATCTATATAATTATTATCTGCTTTTATTAAATGATAAGCATATCTTGTAGCATTTTTTGTCCCTACAGATGGTAGAGATTTAAAAGCATCCACAAGATATTGAAAATCTTTTGGTTTATTAATCATTTACATTAATCCGTTTAACCCAGGACCAGCAATTTTAGAAGTTAATTCTGCTTTTCCTTGAACAACACTATTTACAGCATCTGCAGTTGCTTTTGTAATAATATCTTCTAAAGTCTCTTTGTCATCTTTATCAATAATAGAATTATCAATTATAGTAATAGCTTTAATTTCTAAACTACCCATAATTTTAACATTAACTAATCCTTTGTAATCAAAAGAGAATTCTTTTGCATCAAATGCTTCTAATTTAGTTGTTAATTCTTTTTGCATTTTTTGAGCTTCTGCCATTAATTTTTTTAAATCCATATTTACCTCTTTTATATAGATATATTCTATCATTTTATTCAGATAATATATCTAGAATTAAATTTTTGGTATTTTCATTACCTTTATTATTATTTACATCACTTAAATCTTTAACATCTAATAATTTAAATTCTTCTGTTCATTCTTTAGCAATATTTTTATCAACACCTATAATTTTTATATTTCTTTTAAAATTATTATTTATTCATTGATTAATTTCATCATGATTTAACAATTTATTAAAATTATTAGATTGCATTGCATTTTCAAATAATAATACAGCACCATTTTTTGAACATACAAGAAATTTTTTAGCTAATAATAACTTATTTATATTTGCGGATTCCAATAATCTATTTTCTTGCAATTTTTCAAACAATGAATTCATTTCATTTTTTATCTCATTATTATTGTTATTAGCTACTCTAAAAAAGAAATCCTTATAATCTATTTCTACTTCATAATTTGAATTATTTATTTCTTCTTTTGTTAGTTCTATTTTTGGATTATTGTTTTTTTCTTCTAATTTAACTTCTTCAAAATTATTATATATTTTAATATTTGTTCCCACATTAGTTGATGGTTTTGGTGGAACAAAATTATTAATTATTTTTTCATCTTCTTTTTTTGGAATATTAACTAATTTAATTTTTGTAGAAAATATATCATTAGAAGAAGTTATTGGTTCTTTTTCTAATTCTTTTTTAATAACTATTTTTTCAACAGAACTATTATTACTTAATACACTTGTATTTAATGATATTGCTTGCAATAATATCAATTGTATTTCAAACAATTGATCATTACTTTTACTAAGTCTATATAAATTAGTATTAAAATGATTCAAAATTTGTAATAAATTATTTATTTTAGAATTTGATATTAAATTTATATTTTTTTCATCTAATATTTTCAAAAATAAAGTATTATTAGTTTCCAAAAAAACAATTTTATCAAATAGTATCTTAATCATATCTATTAATAAAACTGTGAAATTTACACCATTTTCATATTGCTTATTAACAAACAAAATAACATTTTCAACATCTTTATTTAATACATAATTTAATAATTCAATCTTGTTTTCTATGTTTACAAGACCAAAAACATCATTTACATCATTAGAAGAAATGTTTTTTGAAAAAGAAGTTAATTGATCCAAAATAGATATTGCATCTCTTGCTGCTCCATCAGCTAAAGAAACAATAATTTTCAATGCATTATCATCAATGGATATATTTTCTTTATGACAAATATCTAATAAAAGTTTATTCAATAAATTATCATTTAAACGCATGAAGTCAAATCTTTGGCATCTACTTACAATAGTTGCTGGAATTTTATTATATTCAGTAGTAGCAAAAATAAATACAACATGTTTTGGAGGTTCCTCTAATGTTTTTAATAAAGCATTTCATGAATTAGTTGTTAGCATATGTGCTTCATCAATAATATAAACTTTATACTTTAAATGATTTGGAATAAATGACACTGAATTTATAATATTTCTTATTTCATTTATACCATTATTACTTGCAGCATCCAATTCTATAATATCTAATGGATTATCAATATGTGAATGAATACAACCGTTACAAGTACCACATGTGTCATAATTTGATGATAAATTTAAACAATTCATTGATCTAGCAAATATTTTAGCAATGGATGTTTTCCCTGAACCTCTTGGGCCTGAAAAAATATATGCATGATTGATACTATTGTTTGAAATTGCATTTTCAAGTGTTCTAATAACTAATTCTTGGCCATAAACTTCACTAAAATTTTTAGGTCTATATTTTCTATATAAAGCAATTTTAGACATTTGTAACCTCATCATTATTTTCAATTACAATATGATTCTTTTTAGCTTCTTTTGATAATTTTCTTTGCAATTCTTTATTTCTCTTCAATATTTTCTTATGATTTATTTGTTTTAATTCTTCATCAATTTCTCTTTCAAGCTCTTCAAGTTTCATAGCTTGAAGTTTCTTGATATCTTCTGCTTTATCTATTTTATGTTTTTGTTTACGCAATAAAGTATTTTTATTTCTAATCTGGTTAGAAAAATTATATTCAAGATCTTCAATACATTTTTCATATTTATCAATTGTAGAAAGTGCAATAAAATTATTGTAATAATATCTAAAATTTTTAAGTTTTAATTTTAATATTTTTTTTGGATAAAAATAACCATATGGAATTATTGAACTAATTAAATTATTTAAAGCTGCATCAAATGGTGATAAAAAACTTTTTAAAAATGTTGATTTTCTATATCAAGGTTCATTAACTAAACTAATTTTTATTGGATTAATTGTTAAAAAGTTTTTTAATAGAACTAATACAAATGTCATCACCAAATAAATTGCAAATCAAATATTAAACATTCATGCAAAACCAATATCCTGAACATTACCAAAAATATTTGCTATAGGTTTAAACATTGCTTGGTATGAACCTATTTGTTCTCAATCACCATATGCCAACCCTGAAATACATGCATTTATACCAAAAACAGATTTAATAGTTAGATAATACAATAACACTAATCCAATAATTAGTATTCCTCCAAAAAATGAATATTTTGAAAATGTTTTTGAAGAAATATAAACAAATGATGATAAGAATAAAATAAAGAAATTAGATAAAAAGAACATTCTTTCTGATTCCTCACCAAGAAAAACATATTCATATCATGTTGTTGAATTTTGGTCAATAATAATTGAATTAAACCCAATAAATCTAATAAATAGATTCATAAAACAATAAACAATCATGAATGGAGCCATAGACTTTGTAATGGTTTTAGATTTATCTATCAATAATGAAATTGGCATTACTATACACATTAATGTAGGCAATTGTAATAAGAAAGCACCTGAATAAGCATTACTACGCAATCATGGTTGATTTATGGAATTTTTTTGATTAATAAATTCATTGATATTTGGCATTCACATAACGATAACTGAATAAACTAAAATAAAAATTGCAACAAGTGAAGTTCTTCAATATTTTGAGAAAAAAATACTAACTTGTTTATTAAAGACAAATGTTAAAAATAAGCAAATTATAGTGATTGAAGATAATATAATTGTTAGTAGCATAAATTTATTATATTATATATAATAAAATATTTTTAGCAAAATTTGTTTTATAATTACACTATGAAAATAAGAACTAGATATGCCCCAAGCCCTACAGGATATTTCCATATTGGTGGAGCTAGAACTGCTATATATAATTATTTATTTGCCAAAAACAATAATGGGGATTTTATAGTTAGAATTGAAGATACAGACATAGAAAGAAATGTTGAAAATGGTATTGAATCTCAATTAGATAACATTAAATGATTAAATTTCTATCCTGATGAATCTGTATTAAATCCGGGAAAATATGGACCTTATATTCAATCAGAAAAATTTGAAAAATATAAAAAATTAGCAATTCAATTACTTGAAAATGGTAAAGCTTATTATTGTTTTTGTTCTAAAGAACAATTAGAAAATGATCGTAAATTAGCAGAAGAAAATCACCAAACCCCTAAATACAATCGTAGATGTTTAAATCTTACTAAAGATGAAATCAAAGAAAAACTAGAAAATAACGTTGAACATGTTATTAGATTAAAAATAAATGAAAATAAAATGTATGAATGGGATGATTTAGTTAGAGGAAAAATTTCTATTCCTGGCAATTCTTTAACTGATCCTGTTATCCTTAAATCTAATGGTATTGGTATGTATAATTTTTGTGTAGTAATTGACGATTATGATATGGATATTACTCATGTATTAAGAGGGGAAGAACATATATCAAATACTCCATATCAAATCGCAATAAAAGAAGCATTAGGATATGATGATAAAGAAATAAGATATGGACATTTATCAATAATAATAAATGATAATGGAAAAAAATTATCTAAAAGAGATTCAGAATTAAAACAATTCATATCAGATTTTAAAGAAATGGGTTTTCTACCAATAGCTGTAGTTAATTTTTTACTATTGCTTGGTTGAGTTCCAAAAAATAATGTTGAAGTGATGAGCCTAGAAGAAATGATTAAAAATTTTGATTATTCATCTTTAACAAAAGCACCAGCTAAGTATGATTTAAAAAAATTGGAATGATTAGGTAATCAACATATTAAAAAGTTAAATGATAATGAATATTTAGAGTTTGTAAAACCATTTGTTAAATCAAATAATAAAATTTTTATGAATCATACAGATTTAGTATTATTACTATTTAAAAACCAATTATCGTATGCAACCCAATTAGACAATTTAATAATAGACACATTTGAAAAAGATGAAAGTAAATCTATTGAATTTATAAATCAATATAACGAATTAATTAATGAAATCAATATAATAAAACCAATTATTATTGAAAAAATTACAAAATTGTCTATATGAAATGAAAATGAAATAAAAAATGTTATCAATGAAATTAAACAAGAAACTTCATTAAATGGAAAAAATCTATTTATGCCTATTAGAATACTAACAACAAAGAAAATACATGGTCCTGAACTTGCAAAAACAATATATTTATTTGGAAAAGAAAAAGTAATTAAAAACATTAATGGAGAATAATTATGTCTACTAACTTTATCAAAGATCCTATCCATGGAAATATTGAATTTGATCAAAATGAACAGTGAGCACTTGAGATAATTGATACATTAGAGTTCAAAAGGTTAAAAAGAATTTCTCAATTAGGAGAATGTTATCTAGTATTTTCATCTGCAAATCACACAAGATTTTCTCATAGTTTAGGAGTTTTTCATTTAGCAAAACAATTTTTAAATGCCCTAAATATAACTAATCAAAAAGAAAGAAATATTGTTTTAGCAGCATCTCTATTACATGATATTGGACATGGACCAAGATCACATTCATTTGAATTATATACAGGCTACAAACATGAAAATATGTCAATAAAAATTATCAAAAATAAAAATGGGAATATTTACAAAATATTAACTAAAAATAATATTAATGTTAATGATGTAATAGATGTTATTAATAAAAAACATAAAAATAAATGAATGGTACAAATTGTATCAAGTCAAATTGATGCTGACCGTTTAGATTACTTATTAAGAGATTCTTATCATTCAGGAGTTACATATGGAAAAAGTGTAGATTACATTTTCTTATTTAAAAAAATATTATTAAAAAATAATGAAATAGTCTTTGATAAAAAAGTTGTTAATCTAATTGAAACTATACTGTTTGCTAGACAACAGATGTTCAAGCAATTATATACAAATATACATGTACTATGTTATGAAACAATAATGATTAAAATTTTTGAACGTTGAAAATTTTTATACAAGAAAAATTTTAATTTTAAAGATCCATATGGTTTATACCACTTATTTAATTCTTTTTTAAATGATAAAGAATGGGATATAAATGACTTTTTAGAATTAGATGAAGATGTTTATAATCTAGTGTTAAAATCACTTTGATTAGAAGAAGATAAAATACTTAAAAATCTTCTTGACTGCTATTTTATAAAAAATACATATTCATTAAAAGAAAGCAATAGTAAATCTTTTGATTATTGTTTATATGAAAAAGAATTTTATTCAAAAAATGAACCTATTTTTATTTATGATGATAAAAAATTAGTTGAGATTATAGATAAGAGCGAAATAATATCAAAATTAACAAAAAAAACAAAAAAAATTAATTATTCATTTGTAAAATAATAATATTATATAATATTATCATGTATATTTAGGGGTGCTTATGATTGATTATAAAGTTTTGATTAATAGTGCAAAAGAAGTACTAAAAAACAAAAAGAAAAATCTAGTTTTTTCTGAATTATGAAAGGAAGTTTGTAAAAATCAGAAAATTGATTCAAATTTAGCTAATGATTTAATTGGAGATTTTTATCAAGAAATACTTGAATCAAATTTATTTTTCTTTGAACCAAAAACACGTGAATGAGGTTTAAGAGAAAATATAAAATTTGAAGATTATCAAAAAATGAATGATACTTTTCGTTCTAATGCAGATGATGATGTAAAAGAAAAAGACTACAAGAGTGATATGAGTGTTGCAGAAATGGTTGAACTAGAACATGGTACAAGAAATGATAAAACTTCTGTTTTAGATATGAAAAATGATGAAGAATATGACGAAGAAATTGAAGATGAAGATTTAGGAGAATAATAATGAAAAATATTAATTTTTTAGTTAATACAAAAGAAATGCTAGCAAATGCAAAGCTTTTTAATTATGCAATTGCACAAATAAATATCAATAATCTTGAATGAGCAAAATGAATAATTGAAACTGCACATGAAACTAATACACCTGTTATTCTAGGAGTTTCACAAGGCGCGGCAAAATATATGGGTGGTTATAAAACAGTTTATAGTATGGTTAATACACTTGTTGGTGATTTAAATATTTCAGTTCCCATTGCACTTCATTTAGACCATGGTAACATGGAAGCATGTAAAGAAGCTTTAGAAGCAGGTTTTACATCTGTTATGTATGATGGGAGTCATTTACCATTTGTTGAAAATGTTGCTAATACTTATGAAATCATTAAATTATGTAAAAAATATGATGCATCATTAGAAGTTGAATTAGGTGGTATTGGTGGTGAAGAAGACGGTGTTGTATCTGATGGGTTTTTTGCTAATGTAGATGAATGTATAAAAATGGCATCATTAAACATTGATTCATTAGCTGTTAATTATGGTTCTATACACGGAATTTATCCAAAAGATTGAAAAGGATTAGATTTCGATTTATTGGTTAAAATAAACAATAATGTTAAAAAACCATTAGTTTTACATGGTGGTAGTGGTATCCCTGTGGACCAAATTAAAAAATCTATTTCTCTAGGAATTAGTAAAATAAATGTTAACACTGAACTACAATTACTATTTGCAGAAAAAATGAGAGAATATTTTATTAGTGGAAGAGATTTAGATATGAAGAAAAAAGGTTATGATCCAAGAAAGATGTTTAAATATGTTACTCCTTTTATTAAGAGATTAATTGTTGAAAAATTTAAATTATTTGGCTCTTTTGGAGTATGAAAAGATTAATTTATGAATTTATCAACAGGAATTATTGGTTTACCCAATGTTGGGAAATCTACACTTTTTAATGCTATAACTAATTCACAGGTTGAAGCTGCAAATTATCCTTTTGCAACCATTGAACCAAATGTTGGTATTGTTAATCTAAAAGATGAAAGATTAGATAATTTAGCAAAATTAATCAATCCTGATAGGGTAGTATATTCAACAGTTAAATTTGTTGACATAGCAGGTTTAGTAAAAGGAGCTAGTAAAGGAGAAGGTTTAGGAAATAAATTTCTTCAAAACATACGTGATGTTAATGCAATATGCCACGTAGTTAGATGTTTTGAGAATAATGATATTACACATGTTAATAATGTTGTTGATCCAATAACTGATGTGGAAATTATCAATCTTGAACTTATTTATTCTGATTTGGAAATAGTAGAAAATAGATTAAAAAGAATAGAGAAATTAGCTAAATCTGGTGATAAAAATGCACAAGAAGAATATGAACTAATGAACAAATTACATAAAACTCTACTAGAAAATAAAAAAATATCTACCTTAACATTAAATGAAAAAGAACAAAAAATGATATCATCTTTTAATTTAATAACTAATAAGCCAACTTTTTATGTTGCAAACATTGGAGAAAATGAAATTGATAATCCTATGTCTAATAAACATTTTGTTGCTCTTTCAAACTATGTTAAGCAAAACAATGAACCATTAATTGCAATAAGTGCTAAGATTGAATCTGAACTTTCACAATTAGATGAATCAAGTAAAAAAGAATTTATGAAAGAATTAGGTTTAAAAGAAACAGGATTAAATCAAATAGTTCGTCAGGCATTTAACATTTTAGAATTATGTACTTTTTTTACTTTTGGAAAGATAGAAGTTAGATCATGAGTATTCAAAAAAGGATGAACTGCTCCACAATGTGCTGGTGTTATTCATTCTGATTTTGAAAGAGGTTTTATAAAAGCAGAAGTTATTAAATATGATGATATGATTAAATATCAATCTGAAAATGCAATTAAAGAAAATGGTAAATTAAATATAGAAGGAAAAAATTACATTATGCAAGATGGTGATATATGTAATTTTAAGTTTAATGTTTAGGAGAAAATTATGGCAAAAATAAATGCATTAAATAAAAAACCAGGTTCAGTTGAAGTAATTTGTGGTCCCATGTTTGCAGGGAAAACAGATGAATTAATTAGAAAATTAAGAAAAATGGAATATGCTGACATTGAATATGTTATCTTCAAACCAAAAATTGATACTAGACAAAAAAATATTCAATCAAGAAATAATCTTTCTAGAGATGCTATTGAAATTGTTAGTGCTTTTGATATATTAGATTTTTTAATGCAAACAAAAAAAACATATGATGTTATTGCAGTCGATGAATGCCAATTTTTTAATAATGATTTAGTAGCTGTTTGTGATCTACTTGCCAAACATGGGTATATTGTAATACTTGCAGGGTTAGATAAAGATTTTAAAGGTGAACCTTTTGGCCCAATTCCAAATTTATTAACTAATGCTGACTATGTTACTAAACTAACTGCAATATGTGATCAATGTGGTGCTGAAGCATCATTAACACAAAGATTAATTAATGGACAGCCTGCAAGTTATTATTCACCATCAATTCAAGTGGGAGATGTTGAAACATATAGAGCTAGATGTAGACATTGTCATAAAGTTGAGGATAAACCACTATCAAATCTTGAAACTAAATTTTTAAAGTATACAGGTAAATTTAACTAATTAAGATTATTTCATCTTTAAGTTGATCTAAATCTTTTTTTATTAAATTATATTTATCATCATCTATTTCAAATATTACTTCCTTATTTATTACACGCAATAAATAAACTAAATAAATAAAGTCATTAAATACTACGTGAGTTAAAATATTTTTTTCATCATCCATAATTAAATAAGCATTATGATTTCAATAATGTGAATTATTATTATCAAATAATAAATTAAAATTATTATTTTCATTAAATTCATTAAAAATTTCTTTATTTGGTTCTCTATAATACATAAGCATAGGAGTTGGTCTTAAACCAGGAATATATTTAAATTTCATCTTTACCTCATTATATTTTTATTCTACAAAATTTTTTTTAAAAAAATATCTTTGCTTAAATCATAGTCTTTTTACACAACCACATGTTTATTGTACTCCCTTATAACTAATATTGATGAAATTGGTGTGTAATATCT
>CASEPW010000013.1 GCA_949289925.1 uncultured Mycoplasmataceae bacterium | reverse complement strand
AGAAAAAATAAATTTATTTAACAATAAGATTAAAGAAATAATGACTAATAATAATGAAAATAATGAATCTGTAAATAATGAAGAAACAGAATAATTTATAATTTTGCGTCTTCTAATTCTCTTTCTTTTCAATTTGCATTTTTCTTCATATATCATTTAAATTTAACTTCAAAAGGATATAATTCATTGAATTTGTTTGATAATTCTTCACAATATTCTTGTGGTAAAATATTTCAATTAATTTTTTCTTTATTTTGATTTTTACCTTTTTTAATAATTAAATCATCAAGCTTTAATGATAAGTTATCTAATAAATAACTATTATTTTTTAACATTGAAATCATTTTTTTATCATTAAATGTTCCATAATATTGCATTTTTGTTAATTTTAATGAACCAAATAATGCAAGTATTATTGATATAAATACATAAATGAATGATATACCTATATTACTTAATATAAATAAATTATCCATAGTATTTGATCCAACAACACCAATTCCATAAATTATCGCACCTAAATTTTTTATTTGATATGTAAATGGAGCAATATAACTTAATGCTAAGAAAAATGGGAATTGCATTTTTGGAGGGAACGTACCTCAACCAGAGGATAAATTAATTATTAAGAATAAAATAACTATAAATTTACCTATAACTTCATCCCTAAATAAGAATCATAGTGATTGTATGAACAATGTAAAGACAAAACCTGAAAACAATAACTGTAAATAAACTAATCCAAATGCTGGACCTATTTGTGATCAACCAAGTGCAGCAACTGTACTAGATAATATTGTGATTTGTATGAATGTAATAAATTGCATCATTAAATTTTTAGAAAAGAATCAAGCAGTTGATTCGCCTAATCTATTTCAGAAATTAACTTTTTTGTTAGTAAAGAAAGTTTTTGAATCTTTTGATTCTCCTCTTCTTCTTCTATCCAATGTGAAAGTTTGCATTAATATACCAACTCAAATTCCAATAAATAAGAAGAATTGACCTAACCCTATTCCATATGGACTGAATTGTTCACCTATAACTCCTGATGTAACTATACCTTCTAAACTAATTTGATTGTTAGCTGGTGGTGCTCCTATTAAGATTGGATTGCCCTTCATTATTGCTTGAATTATTTGTGAAATTGTAGATCTAAAATTATCAATATAACTTTTAAATTCTTTATCTGTTACAAAAACCTTATCTTGCAATTGAGTTTCTGAGTTACTACTAAATAAAATACCATTTAAAGGTAATTTTTTTATTATATTTGCAACAATATTATCCACAAATAAAACTATGGGTTTTTTTGGCATTGTTTCAGCATCTCTTTCATATATTGATGTGATAACCATTTTGTTAGTAAGATATTTTGATATTACATTAGTAGGAATTGCTGCATATGTGCCTGAAGGTGGTGATAAGGCTTCAATTACTGGTTTAATAAGCATTACTGTAAAATCAACAAAAGATGTATTTTGAGATTCAACTCAGTCGTTTTTAGATGTATTTAAATTAGTAGTATTACCTTCATATGTCCCAATAGAACTTAATTTCTTTTGATCTTCTAATGAAATCGAACCAGAATTTTTAATTGAATTTAAAATTTCATCATTTCTAAATATATATTTTTCATTAGCTTTTAATGATATATTGCCATTAAAAATACTATTAGATTCTTCTTTTGTCCCTACATGATATTTAACATTTGATAAATTAACATCTATATTTGATGATGGTGAAAATATAATACTATTATGGAAAGAATTTTCAACATTATTAAAAATATCATAAATAATTTTTACAAATGTTTGTGATAATAACTCAGGAAAAAAATCAATATATAGGGAACTTTTAAACTCGTTAAAAACCTTCATGAATTGACCAAACAAAAAATTCTTTTTAAATGTAGTTCATACATTTATTGGTTCATCCTTTAAAGGTGATAATGAATTTGATATAACTTCAAAACTTTGCCCAATAGATGGAGGTGTTTGAGAATTTGATAAATTATAAAGTCTTGTCAATAATCCTGACATTACTATATTAAAATCTGTTGGAATTTGAATCTGTAATCAATAATCCTCATTTTTTACATCTCATGCTCCTACATTATTTGTAATTGGATTAACCATAGTTGGATTATATATAGCAACATCTGTTGATTTTGTTTGTGTGTCATAAGAATTAAAATATGAAACGTTTTTTAATGGTGATGTTTCAGATAATCTAATAGTATAAGTCCCATCACTATTTTTAGAAATTAATGAATTAGAAAAATTTATATTGTCTCAACCAGTAATGAAAGATTCAACAAATGAAAAATTAGGAATATAAACAAGGCATTCAGATAGAGAAATTGAACCTCCATCAGGATTTTTAATGGAAGTTGGAACTCCAGATGTATTTGCTTTAACTTCACCCATTACTATTTTTTTCTTACCACTATCATTATTAAAACCGATAGCAAATTCAATTCTACTTGAATTATCAACTATTGCCATTGGAACATTACCAATATTTGGAACTGGATTTCAGAAGGCTCATATACAAATAAAACCATATAAAAAAGGAACAAGACATATAGCAATAAATTTAATTATTTTCTTTTTTGAAGAAAATAATCTATCAATTATTTCATATTTAAAATATTTAAAAATTGTTTTCATATGTGTATTATACAACATAGTTGTATAATAAAAATAAATTATTTACTAAAAAATTTTTTGATTTCCTCGAATTGCTTTGTTGAAACTCATTCTTCAAAAGAATCTATATTAATATTTCATGATTTATTTGATCTTTTTGATCATGTTTCAAATTCTGATTCAACATATAATTTTGTCATTTCATAATCTCAATTATTTACATTCATTATTCTTTTAAATGCATTTTTATTATCATTTCTTCCTAAATGAATAGATTGATGACATAATTCACAAACACATAACAATGCTTTTAAACTGACTTGATTCATTTTATCATCAAATCATCAAGCTTCATGACAATGAAATTTATTTTTTGGTAATCTAGGATAACTAATTTTACAGCAATAGCATGTGTATTCTTGTTCATTTCTTATTTTTTTAGATAAAAGTTCTCAAGATTCTTTTGATAATATCTTTCTTAAATTTAAATATCATAAATTTGATGGTATAAGATTTAAATAAATCATATTAGAATAATTTAATTTGCTCACTTTCTGGTAAATCGTCTAGTGAACCTATATCAATTAATGCTTGAATATTAGTATTATTCAATTTTGTTCTTCTTCTTAAATCATCAAGACTCTTGAAAGGGCATTCATTTCTTGCATCAATAACTGATTGTGCAGCAGTTTCACCAATACCATCTATAGAATTAAATGGAGCTAATAATCCATCTTTCAAAATAATAAATTTTGTAGAATCTGATTTAAAAATATTAGGTTTATAAAATTTAAAACCTCTTGCAATCATTTCTAATGCTACAGTAAAATTGACATCTAAATCTTGCTCTTTTTTTGAAGCCTTATTAGTTGAAATTAATTCTTTTATTTGTTTTTGTCTATTTAGTATTTCATCCCTACCATTACATAATGTTGCTATTTCAATAGCATCAGGTTTATTTGAAAAATATGTAGCATAATAAGGAAGAGGATGATAAATTTTATACCAAGCAAATTTATAAGCATGTTGTACATATGCTGTAGCATGTGCCTTTGGGAACATATATTTAATTTTATTACATGAGTCTATGTATCATTGTGGAACACTATTTTTTAGCATTATATCAACATATTCATCCTTTAAACCTTTGCCTTTTCTAACATCTTCCATGATTTTAAAAGATATGGATGGATCTATATTTTTATCAATTAAATAATTCATAATATCATCACGACATGAAATTACATTTTCTAATTTTAAACCTTTTTCTTTTATTAAACTTTTAGCATTACCTACATAAACATCTGTACCATGTGATAAACCTGAGATTCTTATCAAATCTGCAAATGATTTTGGTTTTGTATAATTTAACATCTCTCTAACAAATTTTGTACCAAACTCTGGTAATGAAATTGCACCGTTTTCTTCATTAATACAATTATTATCAACAATTTTTAACGGTTCAATAGAAGTAAATAAATTTATAACATTTTTATCATTATTAGGGATATCATACATATCAACATTTGTTAATTGTTTTAATTGTCTTAAAATAGTTGGATTATCATGCCCTAATATATCAAATTTCAATAAATTATCATGCAAATATTCAAATGCAAAATGAGTAGTATATCATGTAGAAGTATTATCATCAGCTGGGAAATTAAATGGTGAAAAATCATAAATACTATATTCTTTTGGAACAATAAGTATTCCTCCTGGATGTTGCCCAGTAGTTTTTTTAACATCACGACATTTTTCAACATATAGAGACATGGTTGATGGTTTCACATCAAGTTCATTTATTTCTTCAAAATAAGCTTTAATATGTCCGAAGGCAGTTTTTTCTGCAATAGTTGATATTGTTCCTGCTCTAAAAGCATGTAAATCTCCAAACATTTCCTTAATAAAATTATGGGCTTTTGCCTGATATTCTCCAGAAAAATTTAAATCTATATCAGGCACCTTATCTCCTTTAAATCCTAAAAATGTTTCAAATGGAATATTGTGACCATCACCAATTAAATGTTCATGACAATTTGGACAATTTTTATCATCTAAATCATAACCATCATCACAATTATCAACAAATTCAACATAACGACAATTTTTACAATAATAATGTGCAGGTAGTGGATTAACATCAGTAATTTCTAGCATAGTTGCAACTAGAGATGAACCAACAGAACCTCTTGAACCGACGACATATCCTTCATCTAATGATTTTTTAACTAATAAATGTGATATTCAGTATACGACACTATAACCATTACCTATAATTGAATCCAATTCTTTTTTTAATCTAGCATCAACTATTTCAGGTAATATATCCCCATATATTTTATGAGCCTTTTTATAAACGTAATCATTAATCATTTTTTCAACATTATCAATATGAGGTGTATACAATTTATCTTTTATAGGATATATTTCACTATCAATACTATCAATAAATTCTTTAGAATTATTTACAACAATATTTTTTAATAATTCATTATTATTTAAAAATTCAAATTCTTTTAACATTTGAGATGTAGTTCTTAAAAATAAATCTGGTGATTTTTTATTTCTATAATATCTATGTCTAGTGCCTCCTAATGCTTTTGCATAAATGTATACATCATAATATTTTTTATCTCATGAATGCAAATAGTGTGCATCAGATACTGCAATAACCTTTTTGTTTAAAGATAATGAGATATCAATTATCTTTTTAATTATATTTTGAATTTTTTCAATAGTAATATCATTAGTTCCATCTAATAAATGACTATAACAATTAGGTGGAGCAACAAAAATATAATCATAGAAATTTATTGCTTTCTTCAAAATATCTTCAGGAGAATATAAAGCATGGTATCAAATGTCACCATCTATTGGAGAGTTCGCAATAATTAGATCTTGACGGTACATATCAATATTTGAATAAGATATTAAAGGTTTAAAGCTATAATTATCTGTATGAGATAAAGAAACTAATTTATAAATATTTTTTAAAGAGTTTTGATTTTTAGCATAAATATTAATGAAATTACTTCTATATCTTGATTTTAATTTATCTGACGTTAGGCTATTTATTTGTTCAACATAATTGATATTTTTTTCACCCATTATTCTAACTAAGTTATTTCATAAATGAAATAATACTTCAGCATCGTAATCAGCTCTATGTGCTGATACTTCATCATAGTCGATTGAAAATTTAGCACACATTTTCCCTAGTGTATGACTTTTAAATTCAGGAAATAATCCTCTAGATATATGTAAAGTATCAATAACCATATTTTTTGGAATTGGTAATGAAAATTGTTCACTTTTTTTAACAATGAAATTAAAATCAAAATCTATAGCATTATGAGCAATTAAAGGATAGTGACCTATTCATTCAAGAATTTTTATTATTCCTTCTTTTTGACTAATTGCATTTTCTACATCAGAATTTTTTATACCTGTTAAAGATTGTGTAAATGAAGAAAGTGGATTAGATGGTTTAATAAAAAAATCAACTTTGTCTATTATTTTACCTTCTTTACATTTTATTGCACCAAATTCAATTATTTCATCAAATTCAGGAAATAGTCCTGTAGTTTCTAAGTCAAATACAACATAAGTATTATCATTTATTTTTGAACTATCAGTATTCAAAGCACATTCTAATTGTTCTTTAATAACTTCAAATTCACAACCATAAATAGGTTTTATATTATATTTTTTTGAAAGCTTTTGGACTTCAGGATAGCATTGAACATTATATCTATCACTTATCCCTACTGCTTTATGACCATATTTATTTAGAGTAGAAAATAATTCTTCTAAATCTATAACTCCATCAAATGCTGACATCTTTGTGTGAACTGTTAATTCAGTTCTTTTTTCAGATTCTAAATCCTCAATTCTATATTCTAATGGTATTTCTATTTTTTTGATTTTCTTAATTAATCCATATATTTCTTGTTCATATTTGTCTGTTTTAGAATCAATTTGAGCATTAATTCAATCACCTATTTTAAATTGATTAAGCAATTGTCTCATTTGTTCATTTTGTGATTTTATATTCCCATTTTCATCTGGAAAATATAAATATTTCATCATAAAGGTAGATTCATAATCATTTATATAAATTTTGTGAAAAAAGAATTTTGTTCTCTCTTCATATTCAATTTTAAAAATTTCACCTTCAACAATTAATGAATTTTGTTCATATTCAATATCTTTTAATTTAACTTTTTTTCCACTCATTTTATCATTGATAGAATTAACAAAATTTGTTTTCTTTTTTTCTTCTTGCCTTTGATTAGCTTTTGTAATTGCAGTAGCAATATTTTTTTCCTCTATTTCTTTTAAATTTTTTTGATAATTTAAAAAATTTTCATCTATAAAATATTGAAACGCAATTAACTCTATCCCTAAATAACTTAAAAAGATATTTTTTATTTCTTGATATAATGAATCAATTTCACTTTTTTCATCCTCTAGGCAATAGTAGAAGTTCAAAATGTTATTACTAATTGTTGTAGATTTTTTTTCAATGTTTTTTAAGAATAATTTTTTATATGGAAATAGTGAAGAAATATATTTTAAAACATCATAAATAATTTCACTATTTATATCATTAAAATATTTAATATTTACGAAAAATTCTAAATCCTCAAAATTAAATTTTCTAATCTTAAGATATGTACTAAGTGGGATTAATTTATATGTTGAAATAGTAAATGTAAATTTATTATCTTCTTTATGTAAAGAAATTTCAATATCTTCAAAATATTTTAATTCAAAATTATTTACTATTTTTGTTGCATCTAATATCTTGTATAACTTGTTCATAGTCACTACTTATTATTTTATCTAAAAGATAAAATATATCATCAAAGTTTTTCAGTTTTTTATTTTTATACTTATTTATATATCATTCAATAAATGGAATAATTTCTGCAAACTTTATTTTTTTATCTTTGAATAATTCAATAGCTATTTCATTAGATGCATTAATAATAGTCCCAAGAACATTATTTTTATCATTAATTATTAGGTATGCTCAATCAATAGGTTTTCATTTTTTTAAATCAATTTCATTAAATGTTAAATTTAAATTATCAAAATTTATTGAAGGAATATTTAAATTTACATCTTTATATTTATTTATTGCAAGTTTAATTGGTAATTTCATATCTGGATAAGACGCATTCATAAAGTATGAACCATCATTATATTTAACAATAGCATGAACTATTGATTCTTTATGAACTACTGATTTAATTTTATTTGTACCAAATAATCAATATGCTTCAACTATTTCAAAACATTTATTTATAAGAGTGGCTGAATCAACACTTATCTTATATCCCATATTTCAATTTGGATGTTTTATAACATCATTAAATGTTAATTTTTCTAATTCACTATTTTTTTTAAAGTATGTTACACTCCCAGAACATGTGATTATTAATTCTTTTATATGATTTAAATCATTATTCTTGATTAATTGAAATAAAGAAGAATGTTCTGAATCAATTGGATAAATATTAACTTTATTCTTAACTAATAATTCTGTAATAAATTTACCTGCCACCACTAATGATTCTTTATTTGCTAATGCTAAATCTATTTTATTTTGTATTGCTGATATTGTTACATAAATTCCAGATCATCCAGTTATAGCATTAACTATGATATCTGGTTTAGTTTTTTTAATTAATTCTTCAATGTTTTTAACATTACTATTTGCTTTATCACTATTAGATAAAAAATATTTAATATTAAATTTTTTAATAATTTGCTTAGCAAGTTTATGGTTATTATTATAATAAATACCAACAATTTTTTGATTTGGTTCTAAAACTTCTAATAGCTGTGTCCCTATTGAACCAGTTGCACCACACAATAAAATTTTCATTAGAATATACCTGCAGTTCTAGATAAAAAACCTATTGTGATAGAAATAATAAAGAATGATGAATAAACAAATGTATGAGAATCTAATCTATCAAGTATTCCACCATGTCCAGGAATTAAATTAGAAAAATCTTTAATATTGTAATTTCTCTTGATTGCTGAGAATGATAAATCACCTACAATAGAGAAAATGGATAGACATAATAAAATAATTGTTGAATTTATTCATCACAATGGACGATTTGCAAAACTTTCATTTGGAAGAATAGTATCAAAACGTTTTTTAAAATCAATTCCTAAAAAATTTTTAAGCATATTATTGTTTTTTGGTGCTAGTGAATAAAGTAATAATATAATTAATGATATTCCTACTGCAAAAATTACTCCTACTATTGCACCCTCAATTGTTTTTTTAGGAGAAGTATATGGAGCTAATTTTCTTTTGCCAAATAATGCACCACCTAAATATGCAAATGTATCTGTTAAAACAGGAACTAAAAAAATGATTAATAATGTTGATCAAGATTTTATTACTGATAAATATAAAAAACTTACACAGAATAAATTAAATATTTGAAATAAAAACATGAATGCAAAAATATCTTTTACTTGCATTTTTATTCATTTCAAATAAAAACCTATAAAAATACATGATATTAGAAAAATCAAGAAAAATGAAAGTAAGAAAATAAAACTATTATTTGATGAATTCATAAAACCATAATTGATAGTTAATATTATTGAACTTATTGATAAAAATATGATTAAAGATAAAGAAAATCATAGCAATAATTTTTGTTTATCGTGAAGGAAAAAAATATTATTTATTTCTTTATTTGCAAATCAAATTATTAAAATAAATAATCCCATAGTGATTCAACCAAAAATATTACGATAATTTTGAGGAACTATTGATCAATTATTGTTAACATCACCTAATCAAGACAAAATAAAAAATATTGCAAAAAAAGCAACAATACAAATAGAAGAAAGCAACCTTGTTTTAAATGATGTATTTTTATTGTGCATTTTCTTTTCCAAATCTTCTTTCTCTCTTATAATATTCTATGATATTTTTATTAAATATTTCTTTATTATATTCAGGTCATCTAGTAGATTCAAATATTATTTCACTATATGCAATTTGTCATAGCATAAAGTTACTAATTCTTTGTTCGCCTGAAGTTCTTATTAATAAATCAACATCAGGTAATGTGTTTGTTAATAATGATTTCTCAAAATTCTTGTGGTTTATTTTTAATTTTTTTTCTGCCATTACTTTTATTGCATTTATTATTTCATCACGAGAACCATAATTAAAAAAGATATTAACTTTTGTATTAAATTTTTTTATATTAACAGTATTAGTAAATTCTTTTATTTTATCCTTTAATCTTTTTGGTATTTTATTTTCAAAACCAATGACATTTAAGTTTACTTCATTTTCAATGAATCAATTTAAGGCTTTTTTTGATAAATTTTTCTCTAATAATTTCATTAAAAATGAAACTTCTTTCTTAGATCTGTTTCAATTTTCTGTAGAAAATGCAAAAAAAGAAATGAATTGAATGTTTTGTTCTTTTGCACACAATATAATCTCAGGAATTCTTTTTGCCCCCTCAGCGTGCCCAAAAGTTCGATCTTTTTTTAAATCTTTTGCATATCTACCATTACCATCCATAATAAAAGCAATGTGTTCAAGTTTTTTTGCCATTAAATTACTAATATATCTTTCGATTTTTTTTCTAACATTTCTTCTATTTTTGCATTCATTTTTTTAGTAAAATTATCTAGATTTGTTGCATAAGACTTTTTTTGATCATCAGTTAATTCTATATCTTTCTTATATAAATCTTGTATATCTTGACGAATTTTTCTAATTTTTACTTTTGCATCTTCAGCTAACATCTTAGATTTTTTTATTAAATCTTTTCTCATATCTTCTGTTAATGCTGGAAAGCTAATACGAATCTTATCAGCATCGACTTGTGGGTTAACTCCAATATTTGCTTGATTTATTCCTGCGGCAATTTCTTTAATAGTAGAAACATCATATGGTTTAACTATTAAAACTCTAGCTTCAGGTACAGAAATGTTTGCAACAGATTGTAGTGGTACTAAATCACCATATGATTCAACCTTTACATGTTCTAAAACACTAGGTGATACTCTACCTGTTCTTATTTTAGAAAATTCATTTTCTAATCATTCAAATGCACTATTTGCTTTTTCTTCAAATTTTTCCTCATATAATTTTCATTCCATATAATAACTCCTATTTTATTATTGTATATTTATTTTTTTTATTAACAACTTTGATTAATGAATCTTTTTCATCAAAATTAAACACGATTAATTCAACATTATTTTGCTGACACATTGTAATTGCTGTTAAATCCATAACTCCTAATGATTTTTTTAACACATCATTGTATGTTAAAGAATCATATCTTTTTGCTTTTGGGTTTTTTTTTGGATCATCATCATAAACTCCATCAACACCGTTTTTTCCCATATATATTGTTTTACATTGTAATTGACAAGCTCTTAATGCCGAAGCAGTATCTGTTGTAAAGAAAGGTGATCCTGTTCCACCTGCAAATATTGCAATGTTCCCTTTTTTAGAATCCAAAAATTCTGAGACTTTTTCATAGTTAAAAATATCACACAACCCTTCCATATTGATTGAAGAATAAACCTTTGCATAACCATTATTATTACTTATCGCATTTGCTAAAGCTATGGCATTCATGGTTGTTGCCAACATTCCCATAGAATCTGCAACATTTTGATTCATATTTAGATTATTACCTAAATTTCCTCTTCAAATGTTGCCTCCACCAATAACAATACCTATTTGTTTTGTACTTGAAATTTTAATTAATTGTTTTGCAATATCATTAATAAACTCAGATTCAATTATATTCTTACCATTCTTTGAAAATGATGCACCAGATAATTTAATTATGATTCTATCTTTTTTCATTATTTGTCTCCTATATAAAAAAAATAAGAAAAGAATAACTTTTCTTATTTACCTCCCATTTGAGCTGCAACTTCATCTGCAAAATTTGATTCTTTCTTTTCTATACCTTCACCTAATTCATAACGGAACATTTTAACAATATTTCCACCATTTTTCTTTGCAAATTCTGCTACTGTCATTGAATTATCTTTAACAAATAATTGATCAACTAAACAAATTTCTTTTAATAATTTAGAAACTTTCCCTTGAATAATAATGTCAGCTCTTTTTAATTTTTCTTCTTTTGCTTTACCATCTGGTAATTGAGCCATTTCTTCTTGATATTGCTTTTCTAAAATTTCTTTTTCAGATGCTAATCAAATAGGGTCTACTGAATCTTGATTTAAGTATTTAGGAGCCATAGCAGCTGCATGCATTGCCACGTCCTTAGCTGCTTCTTCACTCATGTTTCCTTCAATTAATAATAAAACAGCAATTCTTTTATTAGTATGTGTATAAGTAGCAAACATTTGATTAGATTCTTTTTTAATTATATTAGCTCTTCTAAATGCAATTTTTTCTCCTGTTGTTGCTGTTAATTGCACCCCTGCTTCCAATAATGGAGTACCATTTACTGTAACTTTTTCAATATCTTCATCACTATTTGCTTGTGAAATTATAGAATTAAAAATATTTTCTACTAGATTAATGAAATTCTCATTTTTAGCTGTAAAGTCAGTTTGTGAGTTAACTTCAATAATAAGGGCTTTGTCATCAATAGCATTTGAACATACAATCCCTTCATAAGCAATAGCTCCTGCTTTTTTATTAGCTTTTGCCATTCCTTTTTCTCTTAATCATTTTTGTGCAGATTCAATATCATCATTACATTCAGCTAAAGCCTTCATGCAATCAGACATTCCTGCTTGTGTTAACTCTCTAAGTTGTTTTACTAATTCTGCTCTTGTAGCCATAATATACCTCTTTTATTTCTATATGATTATATCATATAAGTAATATTATTTAAATTTATTAATCTAATTTTATCATTGGAAAGTTAAAATTTAACACTTTCATAGGATTCTTTGGAAAGATAAAATTTAACACTTTTATAACTATAATTATT
>CASEPW010000012.1 GCA_949289925.1 uncultured Mycoplasmataceae bacterium | reverse complement strand
CTTTTATAGAAGATAAAAAAGATTTCTTAATAACAGCAATTGGTGCTAGAAATTTAGAAGGTTTAAAATTCATAAAAGGTAATAATGATGAAGATATTCCTCATGCAACTATTATTGTTAATGAAGAAAAACTTGCTACTGTTATTGGTAAAAAAGGATTTAATATTAAACTTATCTCAAAAATTGTAGGATGTTCAATTGATGTATTAACAATAGAACAAGCACAACAAAATGGTATTGATTTTGAAAAAATAGATTATTCTAAATTTAATGTTGTTAAAATTAACAAACCAACTTCTTCAGTTAATTACAATCAAAATTCAAAAACATATAGTAATAGAAAAGTTGATATCGATAAATATATGTCAAATGATGAATTATTATCTCAATTAGATGAAAATCAAGAACTTAATAATGATATTTACGAAAATTTAAACGCAAGTAGAAATGTTTATTCTAAAAATAATGCAAATCATGAAACTATTAATGATGATGTAATTGTTGAAGAATTTGATTATGATGATCTTGATTTAGATGGATTAGAAGAAGAATTTGCTGACGAAATTAATGAGGCATTAAATGAAAAAAAATAATTTAAGACGTTGTTTAATGACTAAAAAGACATTAAATAAAAATGATTTATATCGTTTTGTTATTGTAGAAAATAAGATGATATTTGATAAAGATAAAAAACTGCAAGGTAGAGGATATTATATTTCAAAAGAAAAAAAATTTGATGCAATTGAAGGATTTATATTAAAAAGGTTTAAAATGAATTTAGAAAAATAGGAGGTTTATTTATGGCAAAAAAACCAAAAAAGAATGATACTAGAACAAATATCAATTTTAAAGAACACTTAAAATCAGTTGATGTTGGTGTTAAAGATGGTGTTTTTGTTTTTACATCTCCCTTAACTGTTGGTGAATTTGCAAAGAAAATAAATAAATCAACAGCTGAAATTTTAAAATATTTTTTTCTAAAAGGTGTAGTTTTAAATATAAATGATGTTCTTCAAGTTGAACAAATAGGTGAATTGTGTTTAGAAAATAATTTAGATTTCAAAATTGAAAAAGAAATTAATGCAGAAAATGTATTAGATAATATATCTTTTGACCATAATTCAAAGGATAATATTAAAAGACCACCTGTTGTTACAATAATGGGTCATGTTGATCATGGAAAAACTACATTATTGGATAAAATTCGTTTATCTCAGATAACTTCAACTGAAGCCGGTGGTATTACACAACACATTGGTGCATATCAAATTACAAAAAATAATAATCCTATTACTTTTATAGATACACCAGGACATGAAGCATTTAGTGAAATGAGAGCAAGAGGTGCTAATATAACTGATATAGTAGTTTTAGTTGTTGCTGCAGATGATGGGGTGAAATTGCAAACTGAAGAAGCAATTGATCATGCAAAGGCTGCAAATGTACCTATCATTGTATTTGTTAACAAAATGGATAAAGACACAGCAAACCCTGATAAAGTTATTTCTCAATTATCTGAAAAAGATTTAGTTTGTGAAGAATGAGGCGGTGATACTATTTTTGTTAAAGGTTCGGCATATACTGGCCAAGGAATCGATGAATTGCTAGAAGCTATTATTACTCTTAGTGATGTTATGGAATTAAAAGCTAATCCTAATCAACTAGCATATGGAACTATCATTGAAGCTTTTCTTGATAAAGGTTATGGTCCAGTTGCAACTATATTAATTCAAAATGGTACTTTAACAAAAGGTGATTTTTTAGTTGCAGGTTCTTCATTTGGTAGAGTTAGAACGATTAAAGATGAAAATAAAAATATTTTAGAATCTGCTTCATTATCTAAACCAGTTATAATTTCTGGATTTGAAACAGTACCAATTGCTGGTAACAAATTTTTATGTGTAAAAAATGAAAAAGATGCAAAACAATTAGCTGAAAAAATTAGGCAAAAACAATTAAAAGAAGAAAATATGTTAAAAAACAAACTTTCATCTGTTAGAGAAAAAATTGCATCAGGGGAATTAAAAAATCTTAATGTAATTATCAAAGCAGATGTTCAAGGTTCTTTAGAAGCAATAAAAGGAACTATTAATAAAATAAATATTGAAGGTGCTACAGTTACAATTATTCGTGCTGCAATTGGTCAAATAACTGAATCAGATATTAGACTAGCACAAACATCCGAAGCTATTATTATTTCATTTAATATAAAAGCAAATAAGGCAATTTCAGAACTTGCTACAAATTCTAATGTTTTAATCTATTTTTTTGATATTATCTATAAATTAAAAGATGAAATTGAAAATCTTTTAAAGGGTGTATTAGATCCTATTTATGAAGAAGAAGTTATAGGTGAATTAGAAGTTTTACAATTATGACACCATTCTTCAGTAGGTACAATTGCAGGATGTAATGTTAGAAGTGGTAAAGTAAATAGAAATGCAAAATGTAGAGTTATTAGAGATGATGTTGTAGTTTATAATTCTGAAATATCATCATTAAAACATAATAAAGATCAAGCGTCTGAAGTTGTCGAAGGTAAAGAATGTGGTATTACAGTTAAGAATTATAACGATATTAAACAGGGTGATATTATTGAAGTTTATAAAATAGTTGAAAAAAAATATGGAGAATAATTATGGGTAAAAATATTAAGCATTCTCGGTATGAGTCTATTATTCAAGATACAATAAATAAATCTATTTTATTTGATGTAAATGATAAAATAGCAAAATTTGGTAGAGTTACATATGTTGAACTAACAGGCGATTTATCTGTTGCAAATTGTTATATTGATTGTTTAGATCGTGAAAAAATAGATAATGTTATTAAATCGTTGAATAAAGTTTCAGGATTATTTAGAAGCAAAATAGCTAAAAATATTGATACTTACAAAACTCCACAGGTTAAATTTAAAGTTGATAAAACAATTGATTATTCAAAAAATATTGATATAATTATTAAAAAGATTAATAAGGAGAAAAAAGATGAAAACCATTAAGGTTCAAGCTGAAGAGTTTTTACAACAACCTAAGGGTGTTAAGAAGTCTTATTTAAGAATTTTTTCAATTTTTTTGTTTTCTGCTATTGGCTTTTCAATTTTTCTATCTTTAACTTGTATATATGGACCATTTGGTAATAGTGCTCAAATTGAAGGTAATTATTTGTCAAAAAATTTTTTTTTAAATAATGATTTATCATATGCTGTAAGTATTATTTCAATTGTAGGTTTTGCATTAATGGTATTCCCGTTTGTTTGTCTTTTTTCTCTTTGAATAATTGGAGTTAATCAAATTTCAAAATCACCTGTATTTCATTTCTTTTTATGATTTATTTGTGCAATTTTATTATCGTTCTTATTAATAGCATTAATTTTATTTATTAGATCATCTGTTCATTCATATTTATAGGAGGTTATTATGAACATAAAACAAATTAAAGAATTACATGATAAATTTAACAATAATTTAGATATTAATTATCGTATTAGTGCACTTAAGAAATTTAGTCAAGCAATTCATGATTATGAAGAAGCATTATACAATGGTTTATATCTTGATTTAGGTAAAAATAAAAAAGAAGCTTTTTTATGTGAAATCAATGAAAGTTTAGAAGAAATTAATCATCATGTTTCTCATTTAAAAAAATGAGCTAAACCTAAAAAAGTTAAAAGTAGTTACCAAGTTTTTGGATGTAAATCAAAAATAATTAAAAAACCAAAAGGAAAAGTTTTATTAATTGCACCTTTTAACTATCCAGTTAATTTAACTTTCTTACCATTAATTGGTGCTATCAGTGCTGGTAATAAAGTTTTAATTAAATTATCATCACAAACACCAAATACAAATAAAGTAATTAAACAAATTATTGATCAAGCATTTGAACAACACCATGTTGTTTGTTTAATTGAGCCTATTACAGATTACATGTCTTTATTTGACTATGAACCAAATATGTTATTCTTTACTGGAAGTACAAATGTTGGTAAAGGATTGGAAAAAATTTGTGTAGAGAAAAATATTGAATATATTACAGAAATGGGTGGTATGTGTCCTTGTATTGCTTATGATATAGATAATTTATCATATTACGATAGAATAGTGTGAGCTAAATTCTTAAATGCAGGGCAAACGTGTGTTTCTATTAACTATATTTTATTTAACAAAAATATTGAAAATTTCATTCCAAACTTAATCAATACAATTAAAAAACAATTTCCTGAACCATTAACTAATTTTAATATTCCAAAATTAATTAACAAAAAAGCTTTTGAAAGAATTAAGTCTGTTATTTTAGAAAATGAAGAAAATATAGTTTTTGGTGGGAATTTTAATGAAGAAAGATTGATTGTAGAACCAACAATAATAAAAACTTCTATAGAAAAAATTAAAGAATATGGTGAAATTTTTGGACCAATACTTTTCATTTCTGAATTAAATAATGACTTTAATAAATATATTGAATCCATTTCTAAAATCGACAATTCTCCATTAGCAGCATACTTATTTTCAAAAAATAATGATATTAGAAATAAATTTATGACTAATATTAATGCTGGTGGATATTGTTATAATGATGCATTATCACACATTACTAATCATCATTTACCATTTGGTGGTGTATATACAAGTGGTTTTGGTCAATATCATGGTCATTACTCATTTGAAGCATTTAGTTTTTCTAAACCACTTTTAATTAATGACAATAAGAAAAATATTAATATTAAATTTGTTAATAATCACATTGACTTAGAAAAAACTAAAAAACTTTTTAAGATTATAAGAAAAATTGTAAAATAATTAATTTATTTTTAATAAAT
>CASEPW010000011.1 GCA_949289925.1 uncultured Mycoplasmataceae bacterium | reverse complement strand
TTTGGAAGAAGGTAAAACTAATGACATAACAATGAGTGGTGTTATGTATAAACATTCATTAGGTAATCTATTACAATCTTGTTTTAATGAACTTTTACAAGATTTTTCACTAAATAAGAAAAAACAAACTATTCAAGATTTAGAAAATAAAAATTTATTACCTTTTACTAAAATTGCAAAGCAAGCAAATATAAGTGAACAACAAACATTAGATAAAATAAAAGAGATTGATACTAATTTAATGAATTTTGTTGGTTATTTAACTGATTATTATAAAGAAATCAAATATGGTAAAAGTGATTTAGCAGGAACTGCTTATACCTTAACTGTAGTAAATTCAAAACCAATTGAAGAAGATAATGGTTTTAATTATAATGGTAAATATATTTCAGGTTTAGGATTATCTAATGTGGATCTACAAACTAAAGATATTGGTATTGGTTTTACCCCAAATGTTGATGGTTATGGTAAAAAAATATATGAAGCTTTATTAAGAAAACATTCAAGTACTACTAATACTGCAAAAGAAATATTTGATATCGGTAATAATGCCGTAATGGATATTAAAAATAACATGAAAGAAGTAGCTAAAACAGTTGCTAAAGTTTATGTTGGTGAAAACCAAGCATGAAGTGCAAGTGGTGAATATTATGATAAAGATTCATCAGGAAATCAATTTGGAGCAGTGAATGCTGATTCATTATTAACTAATATTGTAGATGCAGCAGAAAATGTTGATTTATCAAAATTTTTTATTTGAATGAATACTAATAGATGATTTAATGGTAGAGATATGAGGAGAAATCAATACCCTTCCATTGATGGAGTTAATCCAATATATGCAAAATATTATAACGCTAGTGGTGCAAATCCAATAACCAATTGACAAACAAGTAGAAATACACCATATAAATATGAAGCACAATTTGAACCAAAAACTAATGGAATAACAGGTTTAGCAATTTCTGATGTAATGGGAAATTATGCAGATTATATGGATGAAAATTTTGTAATTAATAAAAACTTAGATAATGTTATTGCAACAACTGTTGATGGTGATGCTGGAAATTTAGCTTATAAATATCTTGTTTTAGGTTTATCACCTTCTACAATTCAAGAATCAAATACAATAACAAATATAGAACAAACAAATTCAATTTCACCAGAAGCAGCATTCATTGGAACTTCCAAAGCAATTAATCAATATTTACAATTTAAAGATAAAACAGTTGAACACATAGCAGGTATGTTTAAAGAAACAAGTTTTGATTATACACTAAGATCAGGTATAGGTGGTGCAGCCTATGCTAATAGTGGAGAAGGTAGCTGACAATATTCAAATAAAGGATGAGGTGGTTTTTATTTAGATACTAATCCATACTATGGATTACAAAAATGATCAATGTCAACATTATCATCACATGAAGCAGTTTCTGGACATGTTTTCCAATTTAATTATGCTCATGATCATCCGGCAGTTAATTATGCTCCAACATTTGATGTAACAGCATATGCTGAAGGATGAGGATTATTTTCTGAATGATTAGCTGTTCAAGCAGGATTATATGGTGAACCAATTATTATTAATGATGCAACTGATAGTCAATTAGCACTACCTAAATTTGGTATTAATTCTAAAAATATTGATGTAAAACAATTTAAAAACAAAGATGATTATGCTAATGGTGCATATTGAGTAGTTGATGATAAAACTACTATTGAAGTTGACCCAGGTAATAGTCAAACATTGTTTGATGCTGTTCAATATTTTGGCTTTTTAAATGAAAGACAATTAAGAGCAATGAGATGTGCAGTTGATGTTGGTATTCATGGTGGTGGTGCAACAATTAATGCTCAAGGTGATGTTACTGATTCAACATCAGCAGGTCAATTTAATAAAGGAACAGGTTGATCTTTAGAACAAGCAAGAGAATACTTGCAAAAAAACTCTGGTCTAGGGTTAGATGATATTAAACGTGAAACTAAAAGATATTTAGAATATACTGGTCAAGCTGTAAGTTATTATAATGGTACTGTTGCAATACAAAAATTATATGTTGATGCAGCAATTAAATACACAAATACTTACCAAGAAAATTTCTTAAATTGACAAGATACAATTTTAAGTAGAAAAAACACTGAAGGTTTATTTGATATTATTTTAAGAAATGGTGATGTTCCAATTGATGTATTAACTTGAGCAACAGAAGATTATATTAGTAACAATTACAATAATTATTAATATAAATTAAATATTTTATACGTAATCAGTTACATGATTATTTATAAAAATACAATTGATGGTTTTATTAATGATTGTTATAATGAAGAAATAGTTAAAAAGTTAAAGTATCTCTTAGACTTAAAAGAGGTATTAATGTTTCAAAGAAAGAGAAAATATCATAATCAACGTTAAAAGTTGTTCAAGAACATTTAAAAAATATTAATTATAAAGAATATTAATATGTTTTACTTGAATTTATAATTAGAGTATAGGCAAAGAATATATTTGATTATAATTGGTAAAGATGAAAAAAATTTAATGAAATTTATAAAAGTTATTATGATAAATATAATATTAGATTACTTTCATTTTGAACACAAACTTGAATACTAATACTTTAACCCCAACTGTTAATATTGGTAATAGTAAATATATTTGAAATCCAAATTGACAGTAATTAAAGAAATATGAAAATAATGGTAACAAAATAAATAATGATTTAATAAAGTTATGACAAAAACAAAACTTTAATCTTGATAAAAAAGGATACCAATATGTCGGGTATTTTAATAATACACAAAGATATGAATTTGATTATATTTTTGTGCATATACCTAAACTATTTTATTTAAATCAAAAAGGTGAAGTTGATGTTGATTTAAATTTATTGTGTATGAGTGAAATGAATACATAAGTATGATCAACAAAAAATTAAAGATATTAATGAAAAAAAAGAAAAATTGAATTAAATAAAAAATATTTCAAAAATAGATTATTTATTAATTTAACAAAAGGAACAAAAAGAACATTTGTTTATATTGAAGATGAAAATTTAAGTAATTATTTTAAAAAGGATTTAATCGATTTTAAAAATTAATATGAAAAAAATAGAAGTAGTAGAGGTGTAATATACCATAATAATTTCTTAATCACAGGAAGTGTAGATAGTTTTGGGGAAACTACTTTTAAGGATTAACATTAAAAAGTATAAAAACTATTAATCCTTGATATTAAAATTA
>CASEPW010000010.1 GCA_949289925.1 uncultured Mycoplasmataceae bacterium | reverse complement strand
TCCCTTCCGTACTAAGGGAGCACTTTTTATTTATAGACAAATTAAAAAGTGCTCCACCTTAATTATATGGTGTTGCACTTTATAATTAAATTTAGGAACCCAATCATTAATTATGATGATTGGGTTTTTATTTATAATAAAGTATTTTAGTATTATTTATTATTAGATCTAACTTTGTGAAAAAATCTTTTCTAGTAAAATCCCTGTAGCAACTGAAACATTTAAAGATTGCATTTTATCACTCATTTTTATATAAATTTTAAAATCAGAGTTTTTTATTACTAATGGACTTATACCTTTGTTTTCATTACCAACAATTATTGCACATTTTTTGTCAAAATTAATATTATTAACATCATTTGCATCTTCATCAATAGTAGCAGCATAAATTCAAAAACCATGTCTTTTTAATTTTTCAATAGCATTTGAAATATTAGGCACTCTACAAAGTCTTAATTGGTGTGCTGCGCCAAGACTAGTTTTTATAACAAGATCATTTAATTGTACTTGATTATCTGATTTATATATAACAAGATCAACACCGAAGGCTAGTGCATTTCTTAAAATAGCACCAAAATTTCTTGGATCTTCAATTTCATCTAAAATTAATACAGTTTGATTTTCTTGATTTGAAAATTCATTAACAGCTTTATTTACGTCATACTCTTTAATATTTATTTCAAATTCACCTACTATATATTGATGATTAACATCTCCATATTTATTAAAAAAATCCTTAGGTCTTGCTTGTATTTTATCTCTTGGAATATCATTTGGTATATTGTAGATATTCGTACAATATATATTAATTACTTCATACCCATTTTTTATTGCATCTTGGATGCTTTTAATTCCATAAAAATTAACAATCATTAAATTAACTCCTTTTCTATTAATATTTTTCTTAATTCATCTGATTCATTATAATTTTTACTATTCAATGCATCTGCATATTTTTCAATTAATTGCATATTTTCAATGTTATGAATATTTTTAAATTCAATACCTAATATATTTAAACAATTTATTATGATGTTTAATAATTCATTTGCCATAATATAATTTTTATTTCTAATTTCAACATTTAATGATTTTAATTTTTTTTGAATAATAGTTATACTGTTAACAATATTTAAGTTATTATCTAATTCATTCAAAAATTCTTGATCTAAAATTTTTTCATTTCTATTATATTGATTATTAATTATTAACATTGTTTTAGAATAGTTAATACTTTTTTTAATTCTTTCTATATCATTTTTAGCATTTTCAATAATTTCATTTGAAAAATTTAATGGGTTAGAATAATTTGTTCCATAAAAGAATCATCTAATTGTCTGATAATCATAATTTTCTAAAATATCTTTAACAAGAATAAAATTATTTAATGATTTAGACATTTTTTCATTATTTATATTTACATGACCAATGTGCATTCAAACCTTTGCTAAAGGGTGATTGTGTAATGCTTGATTTTGAGCATTTTCATTTTCATGGTGAGGAAATTTTAAATCAACTCCACCGCCATGAATGGTTAGATTATTACCAAAATATTTTTCTATTAAATATGAACATTCACTATGTCAACCAGGTCTTCCTTTGGCTCATGGTGTATCTCATTGAATTCCAATATTTGTTTTCTTTCATAAAACAAAATCACCAAGATTTTTTTTATTATCATCAATATTTACTCTTTCACCGTTTTCTAATTCATCAATTTTTTTATTACTTAATACTCCATAATCACTTGTTGAGGAAATATCAAAATAAACATTTCCATCAATAGAATATGCAACACCAACTTTTATTAACCGATTAACATAGTCAATAATTCCTTCTATATTATCAGTAATTTTTGGAGTTATTAAATCAATAGTATTTAATTTTTTTCTTATATCATCGTATGCACTAATATATTTTTTAGAAATAGTTTTTTCATCGGTTTTTTCTTCTATTGCACGATTAATAATTTTATCATCAATATCAGTAAGGTTGTGTACAAAACAAACATTCTTATTTATAGCTTTTAAATATCTATGCAATACATCAAAAACAATTAATGGTCTAGCATTTCCGATATGTATATGGTTATATACTGTAGGACCACAATTATAAATGTTTATATTATCATCATTAATTTCTATATTTTTTTTTGAATAACTATCATATAATTTCATATATTATATGATATCAAAAAAAAACTAGTATAATAATTAAAAAAGGAGTTAATTATGAAATTAGAAAACAAAATAGCAATTGTAACAGCAGCAACAAAAGGTATAGGATTAGCATGTGCAATTAAATTGGCAGAAAATGGTGCAATTGTTTATCTTGCTGCAAGAAATCAAGAATTAGCAAATAAAGTTATTGCTGAACATAAAAACCTAAAACTTAAGTTCGTTGAATTTAATGCTTTTAAAGAAGAAACTTTTTCATCAATGATTGAAACAGTTTATAAAAATGAAGGAAAAATTGATATTTTAGTTAATAACTATGGTGGTAGCAATCCTTTGAAGGATAAAACAATATTTGATACTGAACCAAATGAATACTTTAAAATCGTTGAAACTAATTTAAAATCAGTATTTATCACTTCTCAAGCAGCTGCATTAAAAATGAAAGAAACTGGAGGAGGAAGTATTATCAATATTTCTACAATAGGTTCTATTTCGCCTGATATTAGTAGAATTGCATATGTTTCTTCAAAAGCTGCAATAAACTCATTAACTCAAAATATTGCAGTTCATGGAGGTAAATATAATATTAGATGTAATGCTGTATTACCAGGATTAACAAATACAGATGCAGTTAAAAATAATTTACCTCAACAATTTGTTGATGTTTTTGTATCAACAACACCATTAGCAAGACCTGGTCTACCAGAAGAAATTGCAGGTGCAGTTTTATTTTTTGCTAGTGATGAATCTAGTTATGTTACAGGACAAATTCTTTCAGTTTCAGGAGGTTTTGGTTCAGTAACACCAGTTTATGGTTTTTTTAATAAAAAATAATTTTTTAATATATTTTTTGGTTTATAATAAAGTTAGGACAACTATATTTGTCCAAAAATGATAGTAAAGGAAAGAGATATGAGTAATTACAAAGGAATTCAAGTTTATAGTGAAATTGGT
>CASEPW010000009.1 GCA_949289925.1 uncultured Mycoplasmataceae bacterium | reverse complement strand
ATATTTTTAATTGGATTTGCAACAGACTTTCATTATTTTATAAAATATATTAAATAATCACTAATTCTTGGTGGATATGAAATTTGTAATTCAATATATGGTATTATTGCTCATAGTGATGGCGATTTAATATTACATGCTATATCATCTGCAATTTTAGGTGCTATTAATTCACACACTACAATTGGAGAGTTGTTTCCAGATGATGATATTAAAAATAAAAATATAAACAGCATTATTATATTAAATAAAATAATTGATATTATTAATGAAAAGGAAATCGTTATTAATAATATAGATATAACAATTATTTGTGAAAAAATTATGTTAAAGAACCATCTATTAGATATTAAAAATTCTTTAATCAAAATTTTAAAGTGTCAAAATATAGGAATTAAATGCACAAGATTTGAAAAAAAATGAAATAAACAAATAGAATGTGATGTTATTGTTTCATTAATTAGTAAATAATAATATAATTATAATAATTATATTAATATGAAAAATAATAAAAATAAGTATGAATTAGCATCAGCAACAAAAAGAATTATCGCAAGATCACTTGATATGTTTTTTTTAGTATTGATAAGTATTGGAATATTTTGTGCTTTAACATTATCAATAATTATCAATAATCATGATAAATATAATCAACCTTTATTTGTTGGAATGTTATTATTATCATTTTTAATTTCATTCATAATATTTTTTATTTATTTTATTGTTATTCCATATTTTTTTAAAGGTTATACTTTATTTAAAAAAATATTTAAAATAAAAACTCATAACACATTTCAAAATAAATCTTTCTTTATTAATTTAATTAAAAAAGAATTATTTTTGTGAATGTTCTTATTTCTAGTTAATATAATTTTTGTAATAATTCTTTTCTTCTATAAAGACCCACTATCAATCATAAATAAACTGTTTCTATTTGATTTTAAATTTAATAAAAATCAAATATTTATTCCGATATTCCAATTTTTAAATATTTTATTTTTTTTACCAATTACGATTATTGTTATTCATTTAGCAATTAATTCTAAGAAGAAAGCATTACATGATTATTTCTCTGATACATGTGTAATCAATACAATCCCTATTGAAACTAATAATGAAGTTGGAAAGGATAAAGTAAATTTTGAAATGCCTGGAATAATTGATTCAGAAGTACTAAAGGAGCTTGAAAATGATTAATAATTTTAATGAAAATCAATTGAAGGCAATTAAATCTGATTTAGGACAAACATTAGTTATTGCTGGAGCTGGTTCAGGTAAAACGAGTGTTCTAACAAATAGAATTTCATTCTTAATAAATGAAAAAGGATTTTATTCTAGTCAAATATTAGCAATAACTTTTACAAATAAAGCCGCAAAAGAAATGCGTGATAGATTAACTAAGTTAGTTGATGATAATTTTAGATGAATAGGAACATTTCATTCAGTATGTTTAAAAATTTTAAAAGAGGATATAAATATTATTGGTAGAAATAATGATTTTATTATTTTGGATGATGAAGATCAAGGCACTATTATTAAAGAATTTATTAATAAAAATGCAATAAATATTTCTGATTTTCCTATTAAAGTATGTATTTCACATATAGCAAAATTTAAAGAACAAAATTTGACACTAGATGAGCTAATTGACGAGAAAAATTGAAAACTATTTAATTTTAAAAATTTAAATCAAGCTGTTACTAATAGAAGAATTATTAATCATTATTTAAATTATTGCAGTCAAAATAACTGTTTAGATTTTAATGATTTATTAGAATATGCATTAAAAGTATTGAACAATGAAAATGTAAGAAATAAATGACAAGATAAATTTAAATATATATTAATTGATGAATTTCAAGATACAAATGATGCACAATATGAATTAATAAAAATCCTATCTGAAAAACACAAAAATATTTTTGCAGTTGGTGATCCTGATCAAATGATTTATTCTTGAAGAGGAGCAAATGAAAATATAACAAAAATATTTATAAATGATTTTCCACAAACAAAATTGATTATTTTAAACCAAAACTATCGTTCAACACAACAAATATTAGATGCATCAAATCATCTGATTAAAAACAATATTAATAGAATTGATAAAGATTTAATTTCAAATAAAAACGGTATAAAACCATTGTTTTTTTTTGCAGAATCACAAGAAGATGAATCAATATGAGTAGCCAATAGAATAAATGAACT
>CASEPW010000008.1 GCA_949289925.1 uncultured Mycoplasmataceae bacterium | reverse complement strand
ATTACTCCATCAAACTTTTAAAAAAGTTAAAAATGATAATACATATTTTTTTGAATATATCAAAGATTCAGCAACAAACAATATACCTAATTTGTTTTATGGAAGAGATGCATCGTTACCAATACAACAGTTTTTTCTTTTAGCATTATCATCGTATTTTTATGCTATTGAAAATAATCATAATCTAGATAATGAATTCTCAATTATTTCATTAATGGAACCTACAAGATCACGTTTTAGTATGGATGCTATTAAAGATATTTCATTAGAATTTAAAAACATTACTGAAATAAATAATACTAATAAAAAATACTTTAATTTTTTGTATTATCAAGATTGAGATCAACGTAAAAATAACTTTTTACCATTAATAGATAAAATTAATGATTTAAACATTGCTTCTTTTGATTTAATTATTGTTGATTTAGATTTTTATGATGTAATCAGTGATTATATAAATGGAAAAAATGATATACTTTTGCACATTTTACAAAAAGCAAATAAAATCATAGTTATATCAGATGGTGCTGCACATACAAAATCTTTTGTACCTAATCTTTTAAGTTTATATCAAAAAGTAAATATTGATAGCATTTCAAATCAACAAATAAAAAATGATTTTGAATTATTTAAAAATAATAAAAAACAATTAGATATAAAATTATTAGTTGAAATATTATCATTAAAAAATGCAATAGGATCTAATTTAAATTCTAATTTTAATTTTATTGATATTATAAATTATGATTCATATCAAAATACAATTCATCCTAAATGAAATATTCACACATATGATACTTCTTTTTATAATTATGGGAAAGCTTTATTAAAAAATCCAACTAATATAGATAATTTTTTAAATATGTATTCAAATTTATTTATTTTCAATGTTACAACAATGCAAGAAGTAATTATTAATGGATGTGATGCATTTGATCGAAACAAAAGAAATGCTATCTTTTTAGGTTCTTCTTTATTTAATAAGGATGAAAAATCAAAATATTCAAGATTAGAACATCTACCAAACATTAAAAAATCAATACAAGATCAATTTGATTTATTCTTAGATAAATTTCCAAGTGATCAATTTAATATTATTTTTAAATTGCATCCTGTTTTTACCGGTGATAATGCGATTGAATATATAAAAATCATCACAGACAATAAAATTTTAAATCCTATAATTATTAATCCAAGTATTCCGTTAGAATCACTTATTGCAAATGACTTTTATTTATATAATACAAAAACTTCAAAACTAAATGATAATGGAATAACTAATTTTATTTTTAATAGTAATGATGAATTTTTAGCTAAAGAATGAACAACTTTTTTTGGCCTTCAACCAACAACTACCACAATCCATACAACAAGACTTTTTTATGAAACATCATTTAATATTTCAAAACAAGAGAGTGCAAATTTAATTCCACTAAGTAACTTTCCTATCCCAACAATGTTTAGTACACTAAATCGTCATACAAGCGATAATAAAATTCATAATTATTATGATGAAAATGTGGAAATTTTAAACGATATTTACAAGTACTATAATCCATCAATATATTTTAATGATCAAGATTTAACTAATGATGATGCATTTATTTATGGTAAGCTTCAAGCAGGTGTTAATACTTTTAATTATGATTTTTTAATTTTTATATCAGTTATATCAATTGCTATTTTTTTAATTATTCTTGTAATTTTATTAATAAAAAGAAAGAAAATTTATTATTGAATAAAATCACTTAAATATAAAAATTGTTATTGGAAAGATAAAATTTAACAGTTTTTAACTAAATTTTATATTTAATCATAAAAAATTAATTAGTCTAATAATTAAACTTTAATTGACTTTAATTTAGAACATTGAACAAAAAAGGCATCTGGCAATGATGTGATTGAATCATCAAGAATCATTTTTTCAATATTAAAAAAATAATTCTATTATCAGGATTTTTTGGATCTGTTGTAGCATCATTCAATAAAAATGAATAATTTCATCACTAATTTTTGGGATTTGAATGGTTGTAACTTGATTTCTTAATGCATTAACATCATAACATTTCCCATTCCATAACATTTATAAATTCTTCTTTAAATTTTTGAGTAAATTCAACATTTTTATCATCAATTAGAGAAGGTAAGATAATTTCTTGAACATTACTTGGTGCTGTATAACCATTGATTTGAACATTATTTCCATTAACATTTACATTTCCATTTCCAAATAAGTTATTTGCTTATTCCAATGTTATATTTCCAAACACTTGATTATTTTTTTATTTTGCTCATTAACAACATAATAAATTCCATACAATAATCCTGTGCTGTTGCTAACATAAAGATATAGGTAAAATTATTTTTAATATTTTACTTGTTTTCATATTTACCTTTTTCACTTTTATTATAATACTTTATTGAATATTTAAAGAATATATGCAAAATAAAAAACACGCAAAGTGCGTGTTTGTTAATAATGGCGGAAACAGTGAGATTCGAACTCACGCACCGGTAAACCGATCTAACACCTTAGCAGGGTGCCCTCTTAACCACTTGAGTATGTTTCCTTAACTATATTATTATAACAAACAATAAAAATTAATTAATAATAAAATGTGCTTAAATCATAGTCTTTTTACACAACCACATGTTTATTGTACTCCCTTATAGCAAATATTGATGAAATTGGTGTGTAATATCT
>CASEPW010000007.1 GCA_949289925.1 uncultured Mycoplasmataceae bacterium | reverse complement strand
TGAAGAAAAGTTAAATGAATCATTAGGAATTAATAAAATAATTCCTGATTATAATTATTTAGTTGAAAATAAAGATAGAATTAAAGCTATTTTTTTTGGAACACCTTCTTCAAATAATATAGGTTCTTTAACAACATTATTAGAAAGAATAGGTTTTGATATTCCAATTGTAACTACAGAAATTGGTAAAACTATATTGTTAAACAACTTATTTAAGTGTAATAGAAATAGAAATTACAATGAATTAGTAAACTTTATTTTTACTAACCCAATGAGAGATATGAATATTGCTAATTACACTATTGTTTCTTTTAGAATATATAATTCTTTACCTGGGTCAGTAGGTTTTGTAATTAAAACAAATGATGGGTGTATAGTATATTTAGATAACTATGTAATTTGTCATGATAAATCAAAAGCATTTTTTTCACAAATCCATAATATTAGATCAATAATTAAAGATTCTAATGTTTTATTAATGATTACGCACACAGGTTTAGTGCATAAATCTAATACATTTACTTCTCCATTCCATAATAATAAAAGTTTTTATGACAAAATTATTTCTGATACTTCATCAAGAATAATTGTTGGTTTATATAATAATGATTATTATTCTTTATTTAATATTGCACAAGCTGCAAAAAAATATCAAAGACCTTTTATTATATATTCCAAAGAAGCAATTAATGTTTTTCAAGCATCAGTTAAAACAAGAATTTTTAACAATAAACACCTTCTTTCATTAACACTTAATGATATTGAAGAATCAAAGAACCCTATAATTGTAATTTCTGAAGACCCTAAAAGACTTGTTGGTAAGATTGATAAAATACTTGAAGGCGAAGATGAAATTTTGAATTTTAGAGAAGATGATTTATTTGTTTTAGGTACACAAATCATTCCGGGTTTTGAAGCTAATATATCTGTTTTATTGGATGATATTTCCATGGCAGATATTAAATATATAACATTACCAAAAACAATCTTACCACTTGAACCATCTGATGAAGATCATAAGTTTGTTATTTCATTAATTCAACCAAAATATGTTATTCCTGTTGGCGGTTTATATATGAGTATGATTGAATATGCTAATGTTATAAATCAAACATGAATGAAAAAAGAGCAAGCTTTATTATTATCAAATGGAGAAATTGTTTCGTTTGTTGATGGTGAGTTAGAACAAGGAGTAAAAAAACTAAATCTTGAGTTAGTTCCATTAAATTCTTCAGGAACAAATGACTTAGTTTCATCAGTAATATATGAAAGACAACAAATGTTATCATCTGGAATGGTTTCAATTAGTATGTTAATTAATAAACAAGGACAAATAATAAGTGATATTCAAATTGAACAAAAAGGTTTTATCAATGAGTCAGAAGTTGCTACTAAACAAAAATTTGATGAAATTGTTAATAATTTTAAAGAAAATATATATAATATCTTTGTTTTTGATAATAATAAAGTTTTTGATTATAAAGAAACAGTTAATAATATCAAAAAATCTTTTTCTAAAGCATGTTCAAAAACTTTTGATAAGCGCCCATTAATTCTTTCTTCAGTAGTTGAAGTAAAATAATAAATATGAATAGAAGTGAATTAAAAAATAAAATTAATTTAAAACAAAAATTTTCTGATAATAAATTCATGAAACAGTTTTTTATTATTTCTTTTTTTATTTTTTTATTAATATCTTTTTCTAGAGTTCCATATATAGGAGAATTTTTTGATTCTATCTTTTTCTCATTCTTATTTGGTTGATCAAAATATATAATCTATATCTATTTATTCATCTTAATCATTTATTATTGGTTTAAAAAAATAAAAAAGCCAATGTATTCAAAAAGGGCGTTTTTATTATTATTTGTAACTAGTTTCTTATTTTCATGTTTATTTTCTTCAGTATTTGATTATATTAATAAAAATGATTCATCACACATCTTCACTAATTATTTAAATTATTGAAAAAAAGTTGTTTTTCCTTTAAACCTAGGATTTAACCCTTTTATTTATCAAAATAGAATATTTGTTGATGGTGGAATATTAGGAACTTGTATTTGTTATTTATCTAGTTTCATTATTATCATTATTTCAGTGTTAGGTATAGTAGGTATATATTTATTATTAGCAACCAAGCATCGTGAAAAAATATTTACTTTCTTTAAAAAAAGAACAAAAAATAAAAATAATAGTTTTTCATTAGAAAATGATGAAAATAAAAATGAAAATGAAGTTTTAGAATTGCAAAACAATAATAATGACAAGAATGTTATTATTGATGATTCTTATTTAAAATCAATTACTAATGATTGAAAAAAACAACATTTAACTTTAGAACAAACAGCAAGTAATTTAAATTTAGATGTAGAAAAAATTAAAACTATTATTTTAGAATTTTTTGCAAACAACAACATAAATTTTATTAAATCAGTTGCTAATGAAAATAATGATGAATTTATCGTAGAGTTTTTAATGGATGATGAATCATATGCAAACTTTAAACAATCTTCTATGCTTTTAAAAAGCAGACTTTCTTCATATGAATTTGATTCTTCTTACATCAATCATACATTAAGTATTAAATTCCCTAAAACTATTAAATTCGACAATGAGTTATTAAAAAAAGTATTATTAATCCAATATCAGAATCCATTTGACGTTTCTTTTTTAACATTAAATAACTCTCCACTTATTATAAATATTAAGAAAAATTCTTTTATGGGGGTTTTTGATCCAAAAGATAACAACATTAATAATTTAATAGATATTATTATTTATTCTTTATCTTGAACATATAAGGTAGAGCAACTAAAAATATTTTATCTTTCAACAAAAAATATTGAATTAAAATCATTTGCTTCACCTAATTTTAATAAAGTTGACACATTAACATCAAAAGACTCTCTTATTTTTTTGAAAAAGATTTCAAAAGAAATTCAATACTTGTTAAAAGAATTTAAAAAATATAATGTTGGTGACATTTATTCATATAATTCATTAGTTAGTGAAAAGATTCAAAATAAAGTAATATTAATAAATGATTTTAACCAATTAATTAGTATTAACCCTGAAATTAAATCATATATTAATGAAATTTTAGAAAATGCTAGTAGATGTGGAATTACTATAATTACTTTTGATAAATCCAATGATGCTATTTCATATAATAATTTTAATTATCAAACTACATTACTATTTAAAGCTCCAATAGATGTTTCTAAGAGGATTTTAAATGATTCAATTGCTAGCAATTTACACGATAAAAACAATGCTATATTATTTAATGCTATCAATAAAAAATCATTCGAAGTTCAAGTTCCTATGATTTCTGACAATGAAGAAAAAATTATAATTTCTTCATTGATAGATTGTTATTCTTCAAAGAAAATGTAAAAATTTTTCAATTATATTCTATTATAAATAGAATGTTTTTTCTTAATAAAATGACACTTTTAAATTGATAATTCATATTATAAAATTAATATATATAGTATTGAGGTGACTTATGAAAAAAGCGATAAAGCAAAAATTATTAAATTTAGTGACATTTAATCCAATTGATTATTGTGTTAAGTCTGCTATTACTCCAAGACATATAGATATTTCAAAATATGTAAAGAAAGATGATTTTATCCAATTTATTAATGGGGAAATAAATGTATTAGAAATTTCAGCTGCTAGTGGAATTGCTATTTTTGAAGAACAATTAAAAAATTCAAGAACTCCTGATGATTTTATTAGAATTGTTCTAGAAAATAATTTTAGTGTTACAGAAAACCGTGAAAGAGAACTTAGAAAAGACTTTGAGGGTAATAAGAAAAAAAGCACTAGCTATTATGTAGATCAAATGAAAGCTTTTAAACGTCAATTCGTTACATTAAATAGAAACGCTAAAACATATGCAGAAGATACAACAATATGACCTTTATATTTATGTTACCAATTCTTAAAAGGTAAATTAAATGATAATTTAGCTATTAAAGCACCATTAATTGTTATTAAAGCTGAAATAGTTGAAGAAGGTAATAAATTATATTTAAGAAAATTACAAGATGAACCTGTTGTAAATGAAAAAATTCAAGTTATTATGAAAAAAGAATATAACTCAAATATTTCAGGTGATGATTTATTGTTACCTTTAAATTTGGAACAAAATATTGAAAGATTTGAAAAAATGGTTGGTTATAAAATTAAATATCAACCTAAAGAATTACAAAATTTTATTCAAGAAGATTCAAAAAAAATTATATCTAATTACACAACATTGAGTGTTGAACCATCTGCATTATTAGGGATTTTTGAACCAGGTGGTTCATCATTAAAAAATGATTTACAAGCAATAATTGATATGGATGTTGACCCATTTGAATCTCAAATGGAAGCTAATTTTAAATCAAATAAATATTTTGAAGATAAGATTATAAAAGAACCTTCATTAATTGAAATCGATAAACCACTTAATATTTATCAAAAATATGCAGTTGCTTCTTCACTTAACCAATCTACATTAATCTATGGCCCTCCAGGAACAGGTAAATCAGAAGTTATTTCTAATATTATTTGCAATGCTTTAATAAAAGGTAAAACAACATTAATGGTTTCTGAAAAGAAAGCTGCACTTGATGTTTTAACAAATAGAATTAATTCATTATCACAATTTGCTTTATATATTTGTGATGCAAATAAAAAAGAAGAATTTTATAAAAAGATAGATAATTTAAATGTTTTACTAGGAACTCAATGATACCGTGAACCTACTAAATTTTCAAGAAATGCTTGTATTGAACCAATTCGTTTTGATTCAGATGAATTAATGTTCTTTAAAAATTATCAAGATTGATATGCAGAATTACTATTATTAGTAAAAAAACATTGAAATATTGAAGATTATTCTGATGGTATATACAAACTTGATTATAGTGAATATCAATTAATTAAGAATGAATTAGGTGATCAAGTTGTTAATGAATGATTACAAAAAATAAATATTGAAGGGATTGGAAGCACAACATTATTTGATTCTGTAAAGAAAATATACAATAGTTATAATTTTTCAAAAATTGATGATTTATTTAATGAATACTTAAAGTTCAAAAAATTCATCAAAAAATATAATTTACAAGAACAAATGACATCTGATGAATTGTCTAAACATTTAAAAACTATCATTTCAAAAATTTCATCTAACAATAAAATGGTTGAAAAATATTTATTGGGTGGAGAAAAATTAACTAGAAAAATTAATGAATATTTTGAATTTTTAGAAAAATATAAAGGTAAAGAACTATCAAACTTCTTAGATAGAAGTTATAAGGAAAAGAAAAATTTCTTATCATTACTTGATTCGTTCTTAGAATTCAAACAAAAAGTAATTGAAAAAACACCAAATTTAAAATCATTAACTAAAGAACAATTATTAGATAATATTGCTATAGCTGAAAAGTTCACAAATAAATATAAAACTGAATTAACAAAAGAAAATTGATTAGATTTCTTGTCAACTAATTCAAACAATATTAATCGTTTCTTAGAAGCATATAATGCTGCATCAAATGATGAATTAAAAGAAGTAATCTTTTGTGAATTTATCTTTAATGGATCAATAATTTCAGATATTGAACATTCAACTTTACCATTAAAAGACATAAAGAAAAATGCTAAAATCATGTCAAATATAATTCCAATATTTGAAGATTTCTCAAAAAACAAAGAAATACTTGAACTTAAATACATTGAAGAATTAATTAAGTATAAAGAATTATTAAAATTTGATGATGAATTTTTAAACTCGTTATCTACTATTCAAGAAGTATTTGCACCTGCTATTCAAGATATTATTGAACAATGAGATTGAATTTCATTACCATACATTAAATATCTTTACTTAAATCCATTAATTGTGTTTGATTTAAACAAGGTTCAACCTATTCTTCAATTAGTAACAACTCCAATAAATAATGAACAATTTACAAGATTAAAGGTTGTTTCTATGTGAAATGATATTATTAAAGAAATTCCAATGTTCTTACAAATTAGAGGTATTCATTTAAACGATATTATTAAACAATTACGTAGAGAAGAAATTAGAGCCGCATCTTTAGTTGAAGAAATTACTTTTAAAAAATATATTAACAACTTAAGAAATTATTTAACTAAGTTATCAAAAGATGAAAAGGATGAAATTGCAAATCTATTAAGAATTGCTTCAAGTGGAGCTACACCACCAATTGCACAATTTGTTAAAAAATATTACAGTGCATTGAAAAAATTGTTCCCTATTTGAGTTGCAAGACCTGATAATGTTGCAGATATGATTCCTTTAAATCAAAATGAATTTGATTATGGTATTTTTGATGAAGCTTCACAAATTTCTCTTGAAAGATCATATCCATTAGTTTACCGTTGTAATATTAAAGTAGTATCAGGTGACGATAAACAATTAAGACCATCTTCGTTCTTCATGTCTAAAGCAGATAATGATGAATTTGATATTGATGATTTTGATAGAGTTGAATCTTTATTAGAAAGAGCTAAAGTTTCTTGATGAAATGAATATCACTTAAAGAATCACTATCGTTCTGAATCTAAAGAATTGATTGAATTCTCAAATAAGTTCATTTATAATAACAACTTAGAAGTTGCTACAAAAGCTGATGTTACTGCAAGAGGGATTGAAGTTTATAATGTTAATGGTGTTTGAGACCAAACAAATAAACAAGAAGCAGATAAAGTTCTTGAACTATTAGTTGAAAAATATAAAGATTATGAGAAAATATTGATTATTACTTTCAACTCAAAACAATCTCAATTAATAGAAAGTATGATTTTTGAAAAACAAAATTCATTCCCTGAAGATTTGAAAAAATTAATTGATGCAAACAAGGTTGTTGTTACTAACTTAGAAAATGTTCAAGGTAATGAAGGTGATTTAGTTATTCTTTCAGTTTCATATTGTAAAAACATTGATGGTGTTATCAAATCAAATTTTGGTCCATTAATTGCTAAAGGTGGAAGTAACAGATTAAATGTTGCAATTACAAGAGCTAAAAAGAAAATGATTGTT
>CASEPW010000006.1 GCA_949289925.1 uncultured Mycoplasmataceae bacterium | reverse complement strand
TAAAAACTCCTTAATAAAATTTTACTTTTTATTTTAGAGTTTCCCCAAAACTTAATACATTACCTATGATTGAAATAATTTAACTTAATATGTAATTTTTTAATTCATAAATAATATTTGTTTTATTTTCTTTATTTTTTAAAACTTCACTAATTCTTTCATCAATAGTATCATTACAAATAACACTGATTAATAATTTAGGTTGATTAACTTCTTTCTCTTGAGTATCAACCATTCTAAATGCTGCCTGTTCATTATTAACAGGATCTCAAGATTTTTCTAAGAATATTGAAATTGTTGCTCTATCAAGTGTTAGACCTAGTGAAGCAACCTGAATATTTGCAAAAAGAACATGAATTTTTCCATCTTGAAAATTATCAATAATTTTTTGTCTTTCATCTAATTTTTGTTCACCAGTTAAAAAATCAAATTTAATATTTTTATTAAGTTTTAAATCTCATGTTTTAAAATATGATGTAAAATTAGTGAAAACTATTATCCTTTCATTTTCATCATTTTCAAAAGTATCATTTATATAATTATTCAATCACTCAGTTTTGATAGATGAAGCATTGATATCTAAAATTTTTGGGTCTAAACATAATTGTCTTAATCTTAATATTTGTGTAATAGTCTTATTCTCAGTTTTTTCAGCAACTTCATTAATAATTCTTTTTGATTCAATTAACATCTTTTTATAATGTGAAAGTTGATCATCATGCATTTCTAAAAAAACTTCTTTTTGAATTGATTTAGGTAATCATTTTAAATAATCATGTACTTTTTTAATGTCACATAAACTATTTAATAATTTATTTCAATCATCAATCATTTCATCTTTTAATTTAAAAGTAATCTTGTTATTTATCTTTACAGCATTAAAATACTTCTTTTTAAAATAATATTTATTTGCATATTTTTTATCCATATATATTAATTTAAATATTCTTAATATATCAATGGCAGTATTTACTGCTGGAGTACCACTTAGAGCTAAACAATATTTACAATTTTCTCTTAACTTGTAAATTCCTTTTGACCTTTTTGATTTTCTATTTCTTAAAAAATGAGATTCATCTAATACTAAATAGTCAGATCCTTTTAATAATTCATTATTTTCTAATAAATCAATAGATAATGTATCATAAGAACCAACGATTCACTTTTTATTGGAATTTTTAAATTCATCATATAGTTTGTTTCTATATTTTTTATTTTTTGGTAACAAGACACAATCAACACCTTCAACATTATTAATTATCTCTTTATATCAATACATTATTACATTATTGGGAACAGCAAATATAACTTTGTCATAATCTTTTACTGCAAGAATTGAAACAATTGTTTTTCCTAATCTTTGTTGTCAAAACAACCCAAAATTCTTAACATCTTGAATTTTTTTAATTCCTTCAATTTGATATTCACGAAGTGTATATTTCATTATTATTTACGGTATCTATAAATTGAACTAGATTCACTTACTGTAACAAATCTTAATATTTTTGCATTCATAATAAAAGTAAAGATTACATTAACTGGATTAATTATTGTTAATAATGCTAATGCAGCAACAAAGATAATGTTAGGTGGAACTTCTACTCCATTAATTACAGGTTGTGTTAATCCTGGTTGCAAGAATATTGGAGAAATAGCAATATTAAATAATCCACCAATAGCATTTTGAATACCTTGTAAAGCATTTTTAGAACCAGAAACTAAATCATAATAATTAGTTCATAAATTTGAATAATTTGAACTTGATCCTGGAATAACATCATATACGATTCATGTACCAAATGTTCACAATGCAAATGCAACAATTGGCATAATAACAAATCCCACTATATTTGTTCAAAAATGTGCTCTTTTAAATAATGCATGGTCATCATCATTCAAACATTTTGTTTTACCAAAAACATAATTAACATAAATTAATACTGAAATTACAGAAATAAAAGGTAAATAATTGAAGAATTTTTGTCTATAAATTTTTCCATCTTTAGAAATATTTAATTTTTTCTTAGCTTGTTCATAAATAAGAATACCATCAACATTACCTAAACTATTATCGTTATTAGAAGCTGATTTATGTTCTTTATGAGTTTTATTTATTTCATCATTTTCTTTTGCTTTTAAGGCTTGGTCTTCAATACCTACTGATTTTTGTTCGTTATCTTGAGTTTTAATTTTGTATTTTTTGTTAGTCATATTTACCTACTATGCATATTAATTATAACATATCAAAAAATAATTTTTATAAAGTATTATTCACGATAACGATATTTATCTAATTTTTCTTGAGCTTTATTTAATTCAATATTTCTTAATTCTTTACTTCTTGCAATCACAAAACCTGATATTGATTTATACAAAGAAACTTTTATAATTACTGACACAATAAAAACAACATATATAAATAAAATAAAAATAAATAAACCTAATCCTACATAAGTTAATATATTTAATAAACCCGAATTATCTAAATTAGATAACAATTCAGCTACTTTAGGTCCTAATGAATTTAATATTGATTCTAATTGTCATAGACAAATAGATCCTACAAATAATAATAATGATATTGGTAAACAAATAACTAACAAGATGTTAGAGAATATTTTTGATAATAAACCTAATATTGCTTGAAATTTATACATAACACTATTATATATTAAAATTAATAACTATATTAATTTTTTAATCATATCTTCAAATTCTATCGGCATAGGAATAATTAATTCTATTTTTTTATTGGTGTATGGATGAACAAAAGATAAAAAATATGAGTGTAAAAATTGCCCATACTTTTGGTCAATTATTTCTGAGCCATACAATGGGTCATTTAATATTGGATGATTTATATGTCTTAAATGAACTCTAATTTGATGAGTTCTACCTGTAAACAATTCACAAGATACTAATGCGTGATTTGAAAAATTTTCAATTAATTCAACACCAGTTTTAGCTTCTTTTGGGTTTTTACCTTTTATGACATTCATTTTTAATTTATTTTGAAAACTTCTTGCAATTGGAACATCAATAATTAGATTTTTATCATAAAAGCGATTGTTTACTATAGCATAATATTTTTTAATAACATCTCTTTCATAAAAAATTTTTTGAAGTTTATTTAATGATTCTAAACCTTTTGCAATAATTATTAATCCTGATGTATCTTTATCTAAACGATGTACTATTCAAGGATCTTGTTCAATATTATTTTTTTGAAAATAATATAAACATCTATTTAACAAAGTGTCAGGTTCATTATAAATAGTAGGATGTGTTAATCAACCTGATGGTTTATTAATAACTAAAAAATATTTATCTTCATAAACAATATTTAACTCAGATTCATATGGTTGAATGTTTTTATCAAGATATTTTTCCATATCATCTTTAACATCATCAACTTCAACTTTATCATTAATAGATAAATTAAAATTTGTCTTTGATATTATTTTTCCATTTACTGTAACAGATTTATTATTAATAATCTCTTGAGCTTTATTTCTAGAAATAGATAATAACTCTGCAATTACCTTATCAATTCTTTCATTTTTATCTACTATATATAGTTTTTTACTAATTTTTTTATCCATTTTTTATATTTTACAAAAAAAATATTATCATTTGCACGTTTATATATTATAATAATATAGTTTTGGCCACATAGCTCAGCGGTAGAGCAACCGGCTGT
>CASEPW010000005.1 GCA_949289925.1 uncultured Mycoplasmataceae bacterium | reverse complement strand
TAATTATAGTTATAAAAGTGTTAAATTTTATCTTTCCAAAGAATCCTATGAAAGTGTTAAATTTTAACTTTCCAATGATAAAAGAAGATGATGTTAATAATGATTAAATAAAAACAATTAAAAGAACAATTACTAATGTTACTACAAATAGCAATAATATTGTAGATAACAATATAAAAAATAATAAATTTTTTCTTGATCTACTTTTTTTATCATTTTCTATAAGTACAAAATCATTTAACTTTTGTTCTTTATTGCTAGCAGCACTTTTTATTAAAGATGTTAATCTATTTAAATAACTCTTAGATTCTTTTGGGAATAATTGAATATCTTTTTTAACATTTTCTATACCATTTTTTATAACTAATAATTTATCTAAAGAATCTGAATTATCAAACGAAGAAAGACTAACTAAATTATTTTCATCAACAATATAATTGTAATTTAAATTAGATGATAAACTTAATTCATCATCAATTTCTTTAATTGTAGAAACACTAAAGTGTGAAGAATTAAAAATAATTGAATCAAAATAATACTCCTTAAGCGAATCAATTTTGATAACTTGTGGGATTTTTAAAAGTTTTACTTTTAATTCTTTTTCAATATTCGGATTAATGCTTCTTACATCTTTAATAATTTTTGACAATAGTTTACTATCAAAAGCATTATCAATACTAACCGATTTATTGATAATTCTCTCTCTATATTCTTTTCAATATTCTGTTCTACTTGTTAAAGCTTTTTCCATATAATAATTATATTATTTTATTCTTTAATATCCATATCTTCATCAAATGATGAATTTAATTTATAATAAAATCCTTTGTTTTTCATTAATTCATTATGATTACCTTTTTCAATTAAAACACCATCTTTAATAATTGCTATTTGATGTGCATCTCTAATAGTTGATAATCTATGAGCAATTAATATTGAAGTTCTATTTTTCATTAATTTCATCATTGCTTCTTGGATATCTTTTTCAGTTTTAGTATCTACATATGAAGTAGCTTCATCAAAAATAACAATTTTTGCTTTTGATAAAAATGCTCTTGCAATTGCAATTAATTGTTTTTCACCAGCAGAGATTAATTCTATACCATTATCAATTCTAGTATCATAACCATTTGGTAATCTCATAATAAAATTGTGAGCATTTGATAGTTTTGCTGCTTTTATAACATCTTCTCTTGTTGCAGACGGGTTAGCACATCTAATATTTTCTAAAATAGTTGTTGAAAATAAATATGAATCTTGTAAAACAACTGAGATATTTTCTCTAACAGATTCTCTTGTAACTTCACTAATATCAATACCATCAATTAATATTTTTCCTTCATTGATGTCATAAAATCTAGTTAACAATGAAATGATAGTAGTTTTGCCTGAACCTGTTGGACCTGCAATTGCATTTATAGTGTTAGGTTTTAAAGTTAAATTTAAATTTTGAATTATATTTTTACCATATTTATTATATTTAAATGAAACATCTTTAAATTCAATGTTTGCATTTGTTACTTTTAATTCTCCTTTATTTTCATCTGAAGATTCATTTTTTTCATTTAGTAATTCATTAATTCTATTTATTGCAGCAAATGTAAGTTGGAAAGAATTAATTGTAAAGAAAAAATTAGAAATAGGTGTAGTAAATTGTCTAATAACTATAATGAATAATAACATTAATGAAAGAGGATCTTTATTCAATGGTGAAGTAATTGTCAATAAATTAGGATTAAAAACATATAATATAACAATTAACAATGAAACAATTGTAACTACAAAATTTGTAACAAAATTATTATATGGGAATATAACACCAGATATTAATTGTGCAAAGTATGATGATTTAGCTAATGATTTGTTTTTTATATTGAACTCTTTTTGCATTTCTTCTTGATATTCAAAAATAGTAGTCATTTTATGAACATTCATTGCTTCTACGACATCTCCATTAATATCAGCTAATTTAGTTTGTTGAGCCATAAAATGTGGTTGTGATTTTTTAATAAAAATAAAAATAAAAGCTAACATAAAAGTAGTTAATACAACTGTCACACTTGCTAATAAATAATTTAATATAAACATAGTTATAAAAATTGCTAGAACATTAAAAAAAGAATTAATAATTGTAGCAACATTTTGTACTACAGTAAAAACAATACTATCGACATCGTTAGTAAATAATGACATTACATTACCAGCAGATTGTCTATCCATATAAGAGAAAGGTAGTTTTTGAATTTTAAAAAACATTTCTTTTCTAATATTAAATCCCATGTTTTGAGAAATATAGACAAAGAAAATATTTTGTAAAAACATAAATAGAATTTGGAATAAATAAAAACCTGCCATTAATGAAATTGTTATTGCAAATTCTTTTACATGTTTGTTTAAATTTATACGGTCAAGGGCCATTTGTGAAAAAATATTAGGTAATTCAGCCATTGCAAACAATGACAATGATAAAAAGATAGAAGAAATCATAGAGAAAATAATTGTTGATCAAATTAATTTTCTATTAGTTTTATTTGAATAAATATAATGTATCAAAGTTTTAATAGCTTTAATAACATGTATTTTTTCTTTTAAATTAAATGCATCATATAATAAATTTTGCTTTTCATCATTGATTATTTCTAATGCGAAATCTGTTAAATTATAAATATTTTTATCATTAAATTCATCATGGTGAATTTTGATTAAATCTTTATTTATTAAATCTTGAAGTTTTGGTTCTTGATTATACGGTAAAAATTCATGAATTTTGTCAATAGTACAATTTTCATTAAAATAAATAATAGCTAATAAATCAATCAAACTCTTAGGCATTTTGTATGCCTTAAATTTTTTTGATAATATTCTTTTTGCCTCATTAATTGAATTAACTAATATCATTTATTTCTCCATACTACTTTCTTGTGAATCATAAATAGATTTATACAATCCATCAAGTTTAAGTAATTCTTTATGTTTACCTTGTTCTGCAATTTTACCATTTTTTAAAACTAAAATATGATCAGCGTCTTTAATTGTTCTAATTTTTTGTGAAATTATAATCTTTGTCATATCTTGATAATTTTCTTTAAGTGACTTTAATAATTTAGTTTCAGTTAAATTATCCAAAGCAGAAGTTGAATCATCAAAAATTAATATTTTTGCTTTTTTAATAAGAGCTCTAGCAATTGAAATTCTTTGTTGTTGTCCTCCAGAAAAATTTTTACCTTTTTGTTCAACTGGTGATTCAAATTTATTAGGTAATTTTGATATAAATTCATAAGCTTGTGCATTTTTTGCAGCTTCTATAATTTCTTTTTCTGTAGCTTCTTTATTACCAATTAAAATATTAGATTTAATTGTACCTCTAATTAATACTCTGTCTTGTAGTGCCATAGTTATTCCACTTCTTAAATTTTCAAGTTTGTAATCTCTTACATCGATATCATCAATTAAAATTTGTCCATTTGTTGCATCATATAATCTTGTAATTAAATTAACTAATGTTGTTTTACCTGAACCTGTTTGTCCTAAAATTCCTAATGTTTCACCGTTTTTAATTTTAAAATTAATGTTAGAGATTACATCTTTTTGTTCATCATTATTATATTTAAATGAAACATTTTTAAATTCAATGTTTCCATTTTCAACTAGTGAATCATTGTTACCTGATATAATTGGATTTTTTGTATCAATAACTTCAAAAGTTCTTAATATACACGATTTAGCTCTTGTATAGCTAAATGAAACCATTCCCATTAAACTTAATCCAACTAACATTTGTAAAAAATAATTAATAAATGCTTGTGCTAAACCAATAATTTTTAATGATTTAAAGCCTGCATTGTCTTTAACATATATACCTGAGAAAAGGAAAATTACAATAACAGCAATATTTGCAATACCTGTAATTATAGGAAAGATTATAACTAATAATCTATCGGATTTAATACTTCTAACTCTTAAATTTTCATTTCCTTTTTCATATATTTTTTCTTGACTTCTTTGCAAATTGAATGCTCTAACTAATCTATTACCAAGTATATTTTCTTGCATAATTACATTATTTTCATCAATTGCGGTTCTTGTTTTTTTAAATAATGGCATACCACGACCAATAATACCCATTAATAAAAGTACTAATAATGGGAATAATAGATATGAAAATGCTAGGTATCAAACTTGCTTATCACCATCAAAAATAGCTAATTGTACAATAGATAAAGTGAATCCACCTATTACTAATGAAATAGCTTTAATAAATGTTGAGAAAAACATAATTAAGAAATTTAAAATTTGTACAATATCACCAGTTGTTCTTGTAACAATAGATGCAGGTGAAATTTTATCTAAATCAGAAGATGATAAATATAATGAATGTTTATATAATGTTGATCTTAATTTAGTCGTGACAGAAACTGAAGCTTTTGTTGCAAACAAAACACCTAATAAAGTTAAAACAATAGTAATAAATGGGAAAGATATCATTAATGAAAAATAACCAGTTAATCTATAATCTCATGTGATACCTCCTATTGTATTTTCAGAAACAATATTCATCACTCTAGAATATAAAAACGGTGATAAAACGTCAAAAACAGAACCAAAAGCAATAACTAATATTGCCAAAGTTGAAAAAATATAATCTTTCTTATTAAATACTAAAAATATTCTTTTCATACTTTCTATTTTATATCATTTCAATAAAAAAGTTAATTAATTTTAAAAATTAATTAAAACCAATTATTTTAACTGAAAAATTATATGGAGAAGAAATATATTTTGGGATATTACCTGTAATAGTAATTGAGTTATCATATGCATTTTTAGAAGTGATATTAATATCGCTATATTTCAAATCATTTGGAACATTAACCATAAAAGAATAAATAATTTTTTGTAAATCTTCATCAGTTAATTCACTAGGACTAATTACAGCATATTCTTTTGGTACAGTATATTCAGAACCTAATGGTCTAGGTCTATTGACCTTAAAGTTAGTAATAGTAACTTCTACATTATTAGTTTCAGTAATAAATGGATTAGAATCATATCCTCTAATATTTGGAATTAATTTTATAATACCGTTTGCTACATCAACATTAGTAATATTAACAATAACATCTGTAGGTAATATTTTAATAGATGATGGGACTATTAAATTATTATAAATAATTTCTTTCAACTTAATTGAATCAATTTCATTTGCTAATAATGATTTAAAGTTATGATTTGATATTATTCAACTCTTAAGAGAAGGAACAACTTTTTTAAAACCTGTTATTTGAACATTTGAATAGTTTTTAATTGGATTATATGTTGAAATTTGAAGATATTTCAAATGGATAATTCCATTTTTATTATCATATCTATTTAATTCAATGTTAATGTCTTCAGGTTTTAGAGGAATAGAATTATCATTTTGAATCAATTCTTTAACTATAATATCCTTTAATGTATCCATACTAACATTTGATGCTATTATAGAACTAAAAGAGATAGGTGCATTAATTGTTATAGCACCATTAACAGGTTGTAAATCTAATAAATCATATTTTTTAAAACCATAAAATGTTGTGCTATATGAGAATTCTGGATACTTAAATTTATTTTTATTAAGATAATATTTAATAGTTATTGATCCATCTCAAGAATTAATAGGAGTAAAATCTGAATTTATTGCAATATCTGATTCAATAAAAAAATCATTAATTTTTAATGTTTTTGGTTTATTAGGAAACAAATTAAAAATATATTCTTTTAATAAACTATAATTAGGATTATTTATATCAAGAATATTAGGATCATTATGCTCAGCTAAACTAGAAGGATAAACATTGTTTAATATTTCATTGTCAATAGTGACTTTTTTTGCTAATGGATCTGGTCTTAATTGTTGCTTAAAACCTGAAACTGTGAATCTTTTATTAACATTAGTGTTATTACTTAAAGCAAAATTAGCATTAAATGTTATTTCACCTTTTATAGATGATGATAATGAACTATCAATAGAAATAATAATAGAATTTTTTGGAGTAATAATATGATATGCTTGATTAGTATTAAATTGCTCTATTAAAATTTCTCTTAAATCTTTTTCTGTTAATTCTGACACTTCTTTATTAGATAATTCACTAACTACTGGTAATTTTTGAACATTAAAAGATGTTTTAATTTTTGTTTTATTATTATAATCAACAATAAAATATGTTGCAAGAGAAACAGAAGTTATAGTTAAAACAGGAACTGCTATAAATATTGCAATCTTTCATGGCCATGTACGATAAATTAATCTTGGTAATTTTAGCTTTCTAAAAAGAATCATATCTAAACTAATTTTACAACAATATCTAAAATATGTTTATTCTTTATAATATTAGAATAAAGTTGTTTTAAATCCGCTGTTGGTTTTGTTGTAATAGTAAAATTATGAAGAAACTTAACATCAAATCCATTTTTTTCACTTGAATGCATAGTTTTTTGAACTGAAAGATATTTTGCATGCTTAATAGATTTATCTGCTTTTTTTAATAAATGTTTAATTAAAATCTTATTTTTACTATATGAAGTTATTGTTATAGTATATTTATTTTTAATTTTTTTCATTTTTTTCTCCTTTATTATCAATTACTTCTGTTTTATTAGTTTCTTGTTTTGATTCTTCATCTTTAGACTCTGTTTTTTTATCTTTATTCTTCGCTTTCATTTCTTCTGCTTCTTTTGGTAATTTCTTATATTTATGGATAAAGTCAATTTGTTCTTTTAAAATTGTTTCTAATAATAACAACGTTTCAACAATTAAATCAAGTTCCTTTTTATTTTCTTTTATTATCTTTTTCGCATTGTTATATTCAACTTGGATAATTTTTTCAATTTCATTATCTATTTTTTGAGCCATTTGATCTGAAAATAATTTTGTTTGATATGGATTAATTGTACCTTCTGAAGGAGCAAATTGAGTTAGACCTAATTCACTCATTCCTAATTGCATTACCATTGCTCTAACTATATTAGTAACTTTATATAAATCATTACTTGCACCTGTAGTTATTGAATCCTTACCATAAATAATTTCTTCGGCTGCTCTACCACCAAGTGTCATTCTAATATTATTTAATAAATCAGTTTTCTTTTGAATTGTTTGTTCAACTTTTTCAGGTGTTTGCATAGTGTAACCTGCAGCTTGACCTCTTGGGATAATAGTAATTTTTTGAACAATATCTGTTCCTGGTGTATGTAAACCAACTAAAGCATGTCCAGCTTCATGATATGCAATTAATTTTTTTTCTTCATCTGAAATAACTCTTGAATGCTTTGCTGGTCCAGCAATAACTCTATCTATAGCCTCATCAATATCTTTTTCATTAATAACAGTTTGATTTTCTCTAACTGCTAAAAGTGTAGCTTCATTTAAAACATTTTCTAATTGTGCACCAGAAAAACCTGGAGTTCTTCTAGCAATATCATTAAATGAAACTTTTTTAGAAATATTTTTATTTCTTGCATGAATTTTTAAAATTTCTTCTCTTTCTTTAATATCAGGTAAATTTACTTGAATATGACGGTCAAATCTTCCTGGTCTTAAAATAGCATCATCTAATACATCCAATCTATTAGTAGCGGCCATAACAACAATTCCTGTTGATGTATTAAAACCATCCATTTCAGCTAATAATTGATTGATTGTTTGATCTGCTAATCCACCACCAAACTCATTCTTTCCTCTTTTTGATGCTACTGAATCGATTTCATCAATAAAAATAATTGCAGGTGATGATTTTCTTGCTTTTTGGAATAAATCTCTTACTCTTTTCGCACCTACCCCAACTAGCATATCTTCAAATTGAGAACCTGAAATTTGAAAGAAATTAACTCCAGCTTCACCAGCAGTAGCTTTTGCTAATAAAGTTTTTCCTGTACCTGGAGGACCATATAACATTACACCTCTTGGTGTTCTAGCACCCATATCAGCATATTTTTTAGGGTTTTTTAAATAATCAACAATTTCTAATAATTCATTTTTTTCTTCTTTAATACCTGCAACATCTGAAAATAAAACATTTGATTTTGCTATAGTTGCTCCTGATTTTCCTATACCAAATATAGATTCTTGACCACCACCTTGTAATTTAGACATTCTTACATATGAAATAATCATGAAAATAAATATTAATAATGGTAATAATAATGAAATAACACTTAATCAATTAATACCTTCAGGTTTAAAATTAGCATTAGTAGTTAAAGAATTTAATGATTGAAATAATTGAGCATCAATAGTACTAACATTAATTGATGCAAGTGTATATGTTCCATCATAATTTTTACAAACATTAATTTTTGCTCCAGCAGAGTTTCCATTTGTACCTGTTAATGGAGCAAAAATTTCAAAATTATTTGAAGTTCTAAAGTATGCTGTAGAAACAAAAGGTGAAAGATCTAACACAGCTGTTTTGTGTTTATTTTCATCTCCATTAAAATCAATATTAAAATCATATTTATTATCTGGTGTAGAAGCATTTTGTTCAATCTTAACAATATTGTTAATAAATGTTGGTTTAGGTTTTACAGCATCAACAATAACAGGAATTAATATTCCTAATAATATCACTACAAAAATTGCACTTATAATAAGTCATTTTTTTCTAGATGCAGGAATCCCTTTTTTTGCTGTAACAGTTAAATCATTATCCTTTTTAGAATTATTATTGTTGTTATTTTCTAATTTTTCTTTTTTTTCTTCAAGTTCAAATTTGTTATAAAAATGTTTTTTAATTCTTGCAAACATATATAACCCTCCTATTTTTTGTTTAAATATACTTCTTCTTTAAGTTCAGCAATATAAGGTAAGTTTCTTAAATATTCACCATAATCAAGCCCAAAGCCAACTATAAATAATAATGGTATTGTGAAGCATGCATAATCTACTTTTAACTCTATTTCACGTCCTTCAGGTTTATCTAATAAAGTTAATAGTTTTACAGAATTAGGATTTTGTTCATTTAATAATTTCATTACATGTGATATTGTTTTACCACTATCAACTATATCTTCAACAATTAAAATATCCTTATTTTTAATATCAATATTTAATTTTGAAAGGATTTCTG
>CASEPW010000004.1 GCA_949289925.1 uncultured Mycoplasmataceae bacterium | reverse complement strand
TAAGTAAATATTTTATTTGGAGAAAAAAATGTCAAGAAAAGATGATATAACAAAAAAAGGTCCTTTATCTGGAAATAATAGATCACACGCAATGACTCATTCAAGAAGAGTGTGAAATTTAAATATACAAACTGTAGAAGTTAAAGATGGTCCAGGTAAAACTAAAAAAGTAAAAGTTTCTGCTAGAACTTTAAAAACTCTTAAAAAACAAAATAAACTAGCTTAATTTAATGTTAGGAGTATTATGTCTTTAAAATTAAATGCAACTATTGAAATTCCAAAAAATTCTAAGATTAAATATGAATATGATAGAAAAACAGGTCAAATTTCTGTTGATCGTATTTTATATGGTTCATCAGGTTATCCATTAAATTATGGTTTTATTAAAGAAGCATTAGATTGAGATGGTGATGAATTAGATGTTTTAATCATTGCTGATCAAGAATTTATTCCTGGTATTTTAGTGCCTGTTAGAATTGTTGGTGCTATGGAAATGATTGATGGTGGAGAAACTGACACTAAATTATTAGGTGTTATTGATTGTGATGTTAGATATAAAAATATTCAAAAATTATCAGATGTTAATGAACATTTATTATTAGAAGTTAAAGATTTCTTTGAAAATTATAAAAATTTACAAAAAAAATCAGTTATTATCAAAGGGTTTAAAGACGAAATTTGAGCAACAAATGAATATAAAGAATGTTGTGAATTAATGGAAAAATATGGAAAAATGGATAAAGATGAATTTGTTTCATTAATGAAAAAAGAACATCCTGAAAAATATAACTAGTGGTTAAAATAACAATAAATAAAAATGCTATAGATAAAAAACTTTGTGATTATGTAAAAGAAATATCACCAACATTAACTGTTACAAAAATAAAGAAAGAAATAAATCGGGGACAAGTAAAAGTTAATGGTAAAAAAGTAATGGATAATTATTTATTAAAAGAAAACGATGAATTATCTATTTTTTTAAATATTAAAAAACAAAATTTTCGTTTTTTAGATAATAAGTTAAAAGTTCCTATTTTTTATGAGGATGAAAATATTATTATTTTTGATAAGCCTAAAAACATTTCATGTCAAGAAAATATAAATGAAAAAATTAATACATTAAATAATTTTTTAAAAAAATATTGTTATTTAAAAAAATATTGAGATGGTTATGATAACGAATCAGAACCGACATTAATTCATCGTTTAGATCAAAACACTATGGGATTAGTATTAGCAGCTAAAAATAAAGATGTTGCAAGAATTTTAAATAAATCATTTAATGATGAAATAACAAAAAAGTATCTAACTGTTATATATGCTAAACCACCAAAAAGACACCAATTATTAGTTGATTACATTGTTAAAGATGAAAAACAATCTAATAAGATGATTGTTTCAAAACAAAATTCCAAATTTTCATCTCAGATAAAAACATCATATAGTCTAATTTACACAAATAATAGTTATTCAATTTTAGAAATTGAATTATTAACAGGAAAAAAACATCAAATTAGAGCTCATTTAGCTTTTTATAAAATGTATATTGTTGGTGATGGAAAATATGGTATCAAAAATCATAATTTAAAATTGAACACCCAATTATTAATATCTAATAATTTAAAATTTAATTTAACAAATAAAAAACTTTCATATTTAAATAAAAAAGATTTTACAAAAATAAAAGACCCAATATCATTATTAGATTTAATAAAATAATTATTTATTTTTTAACTTTTTTTCTTTTTTATGAAGGATATTATAAATAATAAAGAAAACAACTAATATAATTGCGGCTAACAATCCAACAACAATTAGTGCAATATAAAGTGAATTTAATTGATTATTATTTTTATCAATAATTGTTATTTTTTTGATTACACCAAGTTCTTTATTTTTATACAATAAAATTGCCATATTATTTTTAACATTAATTGTATAACCTTTAATTGACATCTTTTCTTTTATTTCATCAGCTATTCAATAATCACCAACAATATTAAAGTATTTTCATAATAACGGTTGAATAAAAATATATCCATATACATTTTGGTTTGTAATTTCAACATCATTATTTTTTAATAATATTCCATCAAGAATATTTAACGCTGTAGCATTCTCTTCAATATCACCTGAGAAAAAACTATTATTATCAAGTAAGAAATTTGATACATTCATTCGAATAATTAAAGTACCATCATTATCTTGTTGAATAATACTTATATTATTGATTTTAGGAACTTTTTTAGAATCATTAACAAAATATACATTATTATATTCATTTTCATTTTGAATAATATAATTACTATTTAAATATTCGTTATCAATAGCGATTGCATATGGAATTGAATTAGTATCTTTTCAATTAGTTATTGTTGGAGAAAGTTTACTAAAGCATGAAACTTCTATTTTAAATGCTTCTTCCCCATCTACAACAGCACCCGTGTTTTGATCGATTTTTTTATCACAAATAAAACCAATTGTTTCAATTCCTTGAATATAATTACTCCCTGTTGTATTAACACTATAATTTGCACCTATAATTGAATTATTTATTTTAATATAATTTTGATAATTGTTATTTGTAATATAATCAGCTGCTTTATTTTTTAAATCATTTTTATTAATTATTTCAAAAGATGTTTGATCATTATTCAAATTAATGATGGTTGTTGAAAGTTCTAAACTAGAGGAAACATTCCCATCTATTTGTGCTTTATTATTAATAATGTTAAAGTCAACAATTAATGTTCCATTAACATTATTATCGCTCATATGAATAATTTCTATATCTGAAGGTAAAATTGTTTGAACATTATTATTGATATTTTTTATTAATAACTTTTTTAATAAATTGATAATTGATACATCTTGTTTTATTTCGCATAAATATTTAATTTCATATGGTGAAAAATTAGAATACTCTTTACCATTTATTTGATTACTAATATTTGTTGAATTAGTTAGTAGTATTATATTTTGTTTTAAAATATCATTTTTTCATTCGCCACTTAAACTAAAATATCCGTTTAAATCTACAGTAGCACTTCTATTATCTGGGTTTATAGAAATTGTAATATTATTAATATCATAACTACTTGGGACCATGTTTTGATTAATTAGGTAATCTAAAATTTCATTTTTTAATTGAATAACATTTGTCCCATTAAAACTATTATCTTCAATAATGGTTGGCATTGCTTTTTTAAAACCACTTACAAAAAAATTATTTTGATCAACATTAGTGGTTGTTAGTGTGTTTTGCAATTGATATGATGAATTATTATAATATTTATTTAACTCAATATTATCTATTCTTATAATTCCATTAATATTATCATAGATAAAATTAGGTTCATATTTTAATTGGTTAGGAGAATGAATGAATTCAAAATTTAAATAATTTTTAAAATTTATATTATTTATTTCAAATGGGAATAAAGTATTATATTCATTTATTCCACTTACATTTTTTAATTCAGTTGCTAAAGGCAAATTAAAACCAGTAAATTCGAAATCTAATAATGTAAGATTATTTTCCATATAATTATTTTTTTCTTCAGGAGTAACAATTTCTTGTGGAAAATAAAAAATTGATGAATCAACTGGAATAACATTGCATGTAATGCTTATTTGTGTAGGATTAATATTCATTCTTAAGTTTTCTAATCTAAATGCAGATTCAAATGATGTATCATTTAAAACATTTAGATTAGAATATACAATCCTAACATTTTTAGAAAAAGTTTTAATTATTGCATTTTGAACCTCACCATGAGATAAATCTCCATTACTATTTATTAGTACATTTTTATATGTAGATTCATCAATGATGTCTAATTGAGTTATTCCTGTTAAAGAAGAAATGTTGCTTTTATTTGTAAGAAAATAAGCATTATTCACATTTTGATAATTATTTTCAAAATCTTTTACTAATGAAATTGAAATAGTTGCTGGTATTAATAAAGTACAAAAAAATATAGCACTTTTATAAAATTTCTTCATATTATTATTTTATTTTATTTTTTTAATATGTTATAATTATTATAGGTTATTTGGGGGCAAACCTCAAATAATCTTTTATTTATTTACTGAAAAGAGGAAAAAATGACTGAAAATAAAATGAATCCTACAGCATTTATAGATGCATTAAAAGAAGTTGCAAAGCAATATGAAGTTTCAAGTGGAAAAATCGGAGATATGATTGCAAGTTCTTTTGTTAAAGTTTATTCTAAACTTAAAGAAGAATGTACATTATTTGTTAATGTAGATGTTGACAATGGAAAAATTGAAGCATATGAAGAATTAAAAGTTATTGATAATGCACCTGATGGTGAATATGATGATTTTTTTGAAATAACTCTTGATGATGCAAAAGAATTTGGAGACTATAAAATAGGTGATATTTGTAAAAAACCTTATGACTTATTTTCTCAAAAGAATTTTTCAACATCACAAATTAGACAAGTTATGCAAATCTTTAGACAAAAACTAAATGAAGTTAATAACTCTAAGATTTATGATGCATGATCTGGAAAGGTTGGTGAATTGATTACTGCACCTATCGAAAAATATGATGATAAAAATAAGTTTTACTTAGTTGAACTTGATGAAGGTAAAAATTTTGGTTTCCTTTCTAGTAAAGAATGCATTCCTGGTGAAAATTTAATTCCAGGTAATAAATATAAATATTACGTAAAAGAAGTAAAACAACAATCAAGAGGTTGACCAATCATTTTATCAAGAGCAGATGCAGGATTTGTTAAAAAAATTATAACTTTAGAAATTCCAGAAATTTCTACAGGTGAAATTAATATTGTTAAAATTGAAAGAATTGCAGGTTTTAAAACAAAAATAGCAGTTACATCTAATAATAGTACTTTTGATCCTGTTGGTATTTGTGTTGGTGCAAAAGGTGCAAGAATTAAAAATTTAAGTGAACAATTAAATAATGAAAAAATTGAAATAATTCCTTTTATAGAAGAT
>CASEPW010000003.1 GCA_949289925.1 uncultured Mycoplasmataceae bacterium | reverse complement strand
TATATGTATAAATGAAAAAAGCCTAGATTTTTCAATAAAATAATTATAACAACAATAAGTTTATGTTTTTCTTTGCTTGTATTATTTGGTTCATCATTTCTAATTAATGCAAATAATTTATCAATACTTACTAGAGCTAATAAACAAAATAGATCAATAACTTATACATTTGGATACAGTAAAATTTCTGTTAATGGTCCACAATCAGTAATGCCATTCATAAATCATTTTAAAACTGTTGCTTGAGAAAGATTAGTAGGTAGTACTAATCTTTATCCTTCAGTATGACCTACAATTATTTCTATAAGTGGGAATCGTATTGCTCTTAATAATCTAAGTAGTTCATGAGATGGAAATTGATCTAACTGTTCTGCTTATGGCCCAATTGGAGATCAAGCTGGTGGAACATATTATCCAAATTATTTAAAAATTGAACAATATGATCAAACAACTTCAGAAAGAACAATGAATTATATACCTACATATTCATATAAAGGCAAAGTTTCTCATAATACTATTTTTGGTAAAACGGCTAGTTATTCATATGATGTTCAAAATAATTACTTAATTCCAGCAGTTCCTACAATTATTCAAATGTCAAAAGTTGTTGAATGAAATAGTGGTGGATGAAATGTTACAAATAATTTATCACTTAAATTAAATTCATCAATATATAGACCTAATCATTTTAGTTCTACAGATCCAAGTACATTAATTTATTCACCATCAGGAATTGGTGGCAAAAAATTCAAATATTATGCTTATGCATATTTCATTCTTTCACCAAATTCAAATTCTTCCACAGGAATGTCATTATATCATTTAAATGATGATTCCTTTGTTGCATTTGATAGTTTAGAATCATCCACAATGCCTAATATTTCTACTAGAGGAGATTATATTGCAACAACTTGATTGGACGAATTAATGAATTCTAGTAAGCCATTATTAAGTTATCGTCAAACAAATTGTGTTCCAAGTACTTATTTGAATTTACGTGGTAATATTGTTGCAAATAACTTAACAGGTGAAATACAAATTGATGTTATTCCGGGTATTTCATTTGACAAATACAATATTATGGAAGAAAAAGGTAAAACAGATGTAGAATTTTACCAGTACTACAATTATTATAGAGTTGTTAAACCAAAAACATACACTTTTAAATATTCAGGTTTTAAAAAAATAAAACCAACAGAATTAATAACAAAAATAAATGCGAATAATCTTTATATTCAACCACAATATGTTTCATCAGAAGAAATTAAGAAAATTATTTTATCTAAAGGTATAAAAGGGTCATTACCTGTTGGTTTCACATCAGACAATATTGTTTTAACAGAAGTAAAAAGATTTAATTCCACAGGTTCAATTCAAGTTAAAGTATATTTGTCATTATATTATGATAGAAAAGGTGATATTAGAACTACAGATTTTACTCCTCAAACTATTTTAATTGAAGGATTAGCAACAACTAATTATACAGTTTTACCAAATACAATTAAAGTAAAATATGATGTTTTACCATCAGATGTAAGTGTTGAGAATTTACAAGAATTAATATATAACTATTTAGTTGAAAATGGTTATATTTGAATTCCTGGTGTAAAAAATCCAAATGCATGTTTTCCACAAAATTTTGTTAAAGAAGATTTAATAATTAAAAATGGCAATGTTGCAATAGACAATTTAACAGGAACCATAAGAGTTGAAATTTCATCAAAAAATTATTTTGATGAAAATGGTGAGCTAGTGTCAGATGAAGCAAATATTGGTAGAGTAACAATATCTGGTTTTAAAAGATCTCAACATACTTTATTTGGTTTAGATACATATGACTATGTTGATCCTACAGAAAAATTGTATCCAACAGATGTTGCTTCTCAACCTTGATTATTAAAGAATTATATTGAAACACTATTAACTCCAGCAATGAAACCAGAAAATTTTCTTCCTGATAGAGATATTCAGTTATCAAATGTTGAAGCAAATAATAAGGATGGTACTATATATGCAACAGTTTCATTAAATAATTATTATGATGCAAAAGGATTAGTAAGACAAACTGGTTTTATGCCACGCGATTTAGTATTTAATTTTGAAAAATCAATTAGTGAAACAATTTTACCTGTAGAAATAAATGTTTCTAATATTTATGGTTTAACAAATGCTTTTGATATTAGTGAAGAACAAATTAAACAAATTATTTTAGATAATATGCTATTAGGTAAACCAGAAGATATTACTACAGCTAATATTAAATTTGAAACAACACCTGATTGACAAAGTTCAAATGGGAAAATAGTTGTGACTCCTATTCTAAATTATTGAGTTGACTCAAAAGGTATTTTTAGAACAGATCCAAAAGAATTTAGTCCTATATCTATATTTGGTTTTGCTGGATCTCCTACAACAAAATTTAATACAAAGAAATTAAGTACAGCAGGATTATCAGATTGAGTTCCAACTTCTTTTGCTAGAGAACCAAATAGAATTAAAGAATTATTAGATAAAAATATTACAGGTAAACCTAAAGATTTTAGTACAAACAATATAGAAATATTAGAAACGATCCCAGATAATAAAAATGGTGTATTACAAGTTAAGGTTTTACTAAATTATTATACTGATGCTAGTGGTAATCCACAAACAAAAGATTTTGCTCCACAATTAATTAGTATTGGTGGTTTTGCTGTAGCTGAAATGCCAACTTCAATTACTGGATATATAGTAGGTGATAGTGAAAAATTAGCACAACATTATTCATATGATGAATTAAAGAAAATTATATTAGAAAATATAAACTTCCCAGTCAGTGGAACAAATGAATCTAATTTAAGTTTAAAGAATATCGATTTTGATTATTTAAATGGTAGAATTACATTAACTCCAGTTCTAAACTTATGATATGATAGTAATTTAAGTATTTCTACTTCTCCAAAAGAATTCCCTCAAGTAACTATAGGTAATTTAAAAACTGTTACTCCTACATCAATAAACACTACCACATTAAATGTAGGTGATCCTAATTTATTACCTTCTGAATTTGCTGAAGATTATGTTAATAATCTATTACCATTAGTTGACAATTTAATCTCATATAAACCTGATGGTTGAGATGTAAATACTTCTATTACATTAAGAAATGTTGTTACAGACGATTTACAAGGAACTATAACTTTAGATGTCATTTTAAATAATTACTATGATAGAAATGGTTTGTTAACAAGTACAAATTTTGAACCACAAACAATTACTATTTCAGGTTTCCAAAGTATTTCAGGTGCAACAACTATTGATTCAACTATTATAACTAAAGGTTTTGAAAATGTTTATCCTTTTGAAATGACAAATACTCAGGTTAGACAATTAATTTTCGAAAATTTAAAAAATAAAGTACCAGGTCTTACAATTCATAACATTTCTCTATATGCACCTTATGCTATAGATAATTTTGCAGGAACAATTAAAGCAATACCATATATAAATTCTTACTATGATGAACAAGGTAATATTATTAATCAACCAATAGAATTAAATGAAGTTACTTTTACTAATTTCAAATCATCTCTAGGAATTACTCAGTTATCAAAAAATTCATGAATAGGAAATAGTAGTATACTTGCAAGTGAAGCTGCAAAAGATATAGATTCACTAAAACAACAAGTATTTAGTAATATTGTTAATGTTCCAGATGGTTTTGATATTATTTCTGATATGGAATTAAAAAATCTTTATTATGATAATATAATTGCAACTATTTCATTTGATGTAGTTATAAAAAAAATGTTTGATGATACAGGTGCTATAGTTACAGGTGAATTAGATATAGGTAATGTTACAATAACAGGCTATAGAGCAACATATGCAAATACTAGTATTTCTAATAGAATTTTAACTGATGATACTACTCTTTATGCTTCAGAAATGAATGAACAAAGAATTAAAGAATTGATTTTTAAAAATGTTAAAAATGCTCCAAAAGAATTAACAATAGATGGTGTAGATATCAAAGATAACTCAATAGAAATTGATAATAGATTAGGAACAATTAAACTAGTTCCAATATTAGATTGAACATACAATGCATATGGTGAGTTATTAAATATTCCAAAAGAGTTTGATAAAATTACAATTTATGGTTTCAAAAAAGCAATTGCAACATCAATTCCTGTTATAGTTATTAATGCAACTAAATTTCAAGAAATTTCTAACCTTCTACCAAACCAATTAGCTAGTGATATTAATTTAATTAAAAGTATTGCATATAAATTAATTGATCTAAATACAGTACCAACAGATTTTTCTGTTCATAATATTCAAATTGAATCAATATATAGTGATAATTACACAGGTTCAATAAATTTTGATATAAGATTAAATAATTATTTTGATAAAGATGGTGTTATTAGAAATAACGGATTTATACCTGTAACTATAACTATTGTTGATATGCAAAAAGCTGGTGGTAAAACTAGTGTTTTAAAAGTTATTAATTCAAGTTCATCAATATCTAAAACTCCAGAAAATGTAACAGATGATGAAATTAAACAATTAATATTTAATAATACATTTAATCAGCCTATTGGTTTCAGCATTGATGATATCAAATTCAAGGTTGAACCAACAAGAAACAATTTGAATGGTACAATTAAAGTTATTCCTATTCTTAATAGAAGTTACGATGTCGATAGTAATCTTATCACATCTCCTATAGAGTTTTCTGAAGTTACTATAAATGGTTTTTTAACAACATCTCCTACTATTTTAGAATCAACTGAAATTAATTATGATTTCTCAAATATATTACCATCAGAATTATCTAAAGATGTTAATAAATTAAAAGACATTGTTTTACAAAATCTTATTTCACCACCTGAAGGTATTACAAAAGATAATGTTATCATAGATCAAAATAACATTATTAGTGACAATATAACAGGTTCAATTAGATTTGGTTTTACATTAAATCGTTATTATGATGAAAGAGGTTTATTAAAAACAGATAATTTTGGTATAAAATGAATAACAATAAACAAGTTATTATCTATTAATAAAACTTCTTTAACAAATAGTGTTCATACAATAGTTGGGGTTCAAGATATCATCCCATCATCATATCAAGATGAAAAAATTATTAATTATATAAAAACTAATCTTTCTTCTACTTTATTTAATTATGTTCCAAATAATTTTGATATAAATAATGACTTACAAATTGAAATTATTGAAAAAAATAATTTAGAAGGATCAATAACTGTTAATGTAAAAATGTCTAAATACTATAACGAATCTGGGGAATTAATAATTGCTAAAACTAATAATGAATGATCTAGCTTTACATTTAAATTTGATGGTTTCTCTACTGTTAAACCAACAAGTATAGTTAGTGAAACCAATATCAATCAATCTACGATTTTGGCACAAGATGCAGCATTTAGTATGTCAACGTTACAAAATGTTATTATTAATAATATTTATAAAATTGTAAATAATTTACCAACATCTGCAAGTATTAAAGATTTTGTATTTGATGAAAATTCTGTTAAATCATATAACAATGAAGAAGGTTATATTGTTTTAGAATTAGGAATTAGAAATTATTATAACCAAAATGGTCACCACATTATTTCTAATGATGATACAAATATTCTAAAAGGAACAGTTAAAATTACAGGGTTTATGAATGCTAAACAAACTACTATTCTCCCTACTTTTACTATAAAAAATTATGAAAGTGTTTCACCGTCAATAATTACTAATTCAGACCTTTCTAGTATTATTTCTAATAATTCAAACCAACTATTTACAAATTTACCGTCAATTAATTCGTTAGATGGAAACTTAGATGTAGATATTCTTACATACAATAATCAATCTGGAGAAGTTATAGCTAATGTTTCAATATATGAATACTACAATGAAAATGGTGATGTTATTTTAAGAGAAGAAAATAATCCATTAACACAAATTGTTAAATTTAATGGTTTCAAAAAAATATCATCAACTAGAATTGCAGATCAAGTTTATATTAATGATCAAGAAACTAATCTTGCATCTAATATTGATGAAGAAACATTAAGAAGTCTTCTATATTCAAATATTGATAATTTCTTATTTAATTTACCTAATGATTTCTCAAATGAAGAAAATTTAAATATAAACATACTTTCATCAAATAATATAACAGGTACAATTGTAATACAAGCATCATTAAATTATTATTATGATGATATAGGTAATATGATATATGCTAATAACGAAACAGAATATTTGACTAAAACTGTAATTATTTCAGGTTTCAAGAAAGTAAAACAAACTTCAATTTATGATAGTGCATTAATTGATGGTTATAATAATATAAATCCTTATGATATTTCAGATACAGATTTAGTTTCTATAATATATAAAAATAAAGATATATTCTTTATAAATTTACCTTCTAATTACCAAGAAAATTATATAAAAGTTAATATTATATCAGTGGATAATCATTTAGGAACAATTTTAGCTAATGTTACTATTTCTCAATATTATGATGAAAATGAAAATTTAATTAATGATGGTAGTTTATCTCAAAATGTATTAATTAGCGGTTTCTTATCACAAATTTCACTAGGTTCATCTGCAGATACATTAATTGCAGTTGTTACAGTTGCAATTATTCTTTCAATAGTATTTGCTGCTGGTGTTCTTGCATCGTTAAAATTAGGTAGAAAGAGATCAAGGTTATAATGTTTTATCCAGTTTTTATTATTAGTTCCTTACTTATTGGATATCTATTTGGGTCATTATCTTGATCTATTATCATAGGAAAATTTTTTTATAAAAAAGATCCAAGAGATTTTGGTTCTAAAAATGCAGGGGCAACCAATTCAATGAGAGTATATGGAAACAAAACTGCTCTATTGATATTATTTTTAGACATTGTTAAAACAATAATGCCAACTATAATAATTTGATTAGTTATTAAATTTCATTTTTTAAATGATATACCTAGCTTTAATAATAATTCTAGTTTTAATCCATTATCATTGATATATTTAGTTCCTTTTGCAACTATTTTAGGTCATTGCTATCCTATTTTTTTTAAATTTAAAGGAGGAAAAGGAGCTGCAAGCTTTAGTGCATTTTTATGATTGATTTCTCCATGAATAGCATTATTTTTGTTATTAATATTTTTAATAACATTAAAGAAATCTAAAATGGTATCTTTTTCAGTTTTATTTACGACAATTTTTACACCATTATTAATCTTCATTCCAGGTATTAATTATTTATTTATTATGAATAATAATATTTCAGATGTTATATATTTCAACTATTTTCCTTATTTATCAATGTTATTATTATTTTTTTTAATTTTAATTTCATTATTTATTTTGTTTTTTAAACATAAAGAAAATATCCAAAGAATAATTGATAAAAAAGAAAGAAAAATAAATTTAATATAAAAAAAGTTTGATATTTTTTTGTTATTGGAAAGATAAAATTTAACAGTTTTTATAACTACATTT
>CASEPW010000002.1 GCA_949289925.1 uncultured Mycoplasmataceae bacterium | reverse complement strand
TATTATCATATGGAACTAATAAATTTAGAATATCTTTATTAATTATAATTGTATCAGTATTCTTAATACTATCTATTCATGAATAAAATTCTTTATCAGTTGAATTTTGAATCTTATCAATTCATAACTCTGATTTAGAATTAGATATTTTTAATGGTAATGAATATTTCTTATTATCATTAGCATATGAATTTGATATAACTACAAATAAATTGTTAATTTCATAAAGTTTAAAATTGTAATATTTTGGGCTGATTGTAGCTCAAATACTTCCAAAATTTACATCAAATTGAATATAAATATCTTTTTCAAAAATATCAATATATTGTGTAAGTAGAACAAAAAATTTATATTCATTTGAATTTATAATTTCTTTAGGTAATAAATCATATTTTAAATCTTTATCTTTTACTTCATTATAAAATTTATTTACAACATATCATAGACATTCAAATAATTGATAATCATCATTAGTCGGAGAAATAGTTTTCATTAATTTTTCTAATACAAAATAATAATTTACTAGATTTAGCTTTTTATATTCTTTCATAAATTTTTGATCATTTAAAATAGAAAAATCTATAAGTTTATTTTGTTGACTAATATTTAAACCTTCATCAACTACAATTTTATTTGCATCAGAACCATCTTTTTTAACAAACAATAAATTATTTTTTGTTGTTGGTTCAACATATAAATATTCTTCTTGATTATCAATAAAAATATCATTTTTATTTAAATATTGATTAAATACTTCATTAAATATATTATTTATTTCATTAGATATTTTGGTTGATAAAAAATCTGCAAATGATTTTAGAAATGGTTCTTTATTTTTTGAAATCTGTTCTTCTTTAGTCATTGATGTGACATTTAAATCATAAAAAGAAGAATCATCAATAGTAAGAGTAATTTCCCCTGTATTATTATCAAATTCAATAGGATTTGATATACCAGTAACATCATTATCATTTATTGGTATATATAGTTCATAAAATACATTTTTAAATGCTTCCTCAATAATATTAATATTATATTTACCCATATTTTGGATAAAGTTTTTCATTGTTTCATCAACATCTTGATAGTTTAATTTAAATGTATATGTTGGCAATGATTTTTTCTCTGTATAAACAGATAAACCATATGAAGGAGAACCAAAATTATATTTATATGCAATAGGAGATATACTAATTGTAAAAAATGTCTCTGGTTTATGCAATGATGGTTTATCTAAAACAGCTCTATTTAAAGGATTATTTTTGATATTATCGTTTGGATCATTTTGTAGATTTTTATTTAAAATTCCAAAAGTTTGAACAACTGTAACTTCTTTAGATAATGAACCATTTGTAAAATTATAAATAGGATTTCCGTATTTATTAAATAACAATGTTTTTGGGTTTAATAAAACTTCACCATCATCACCTACTAATGAATGACAAACTGCCATATAATTTTTAGACGATAGAGCTTGTCTAAGAATACCAATTTTAATATCTCATATAGGATAGCCATATGGAAGAGATGGATCAATTGTAGTTGGAAAAATATATTTTTCATCAAGAGATGTTGCATTATTATTTATTTTTATTCCTGATAATAATTTTTGCCCTTTTTTTATGTTATTTTTAATGCTGGTTTGATTATAAAAAAAATCGTTTTTATCATAAGGGAAAATAATATTATTTTCCAATGTATATTTTCCATTAGTAGATGTTACTTGTGGTTCAATAGTTGAAGCCATTATTGTTTTTTGAAATACTGGTGTACTACTATCATATTGATAAGAAATTTTTCCTATGCTTGGAATATTGCTAGATACTACTTTTGCTAAATTTCCATTACTATTAATTGATTGTATAGAATTATTTATTGACAATGTCAATTGGATAGAAGATGCAGAAATTAAAAAAATTGTACATATTACAATAAATAATCCACCAATTAGTAGAAAATTCTTTTTAAATATTCTAAATATTTGTTTCAATAAAATTAACATATGATTATAATATTTATTATATAATAATAAATAAAATTATATGGATTATTCTACTATTCTAAATAGATAACTTCCACTTCCTGTCATTTGAATATTGTTTTTTCCATATTTTTTAGAATTAAATTGATAAAAATCATGATACTCATTTGATAAAAGCATAGCTGGTATAAAAAGATCATTAGATATATTTAATAAAGGCAATTTATCTCAATTTGCAATTATAAATTTATAGTCGTTTTTATTTGATTTCATAACTAAAGTATCAAATTTATCATATAGTTGTTTTACTGTTATATTTCATCTACAAGGTATTAACTCATATTTTGGTTTATTTAAATAACTTAAATCATATACTTCATCACCATAATTACAAACAAGTGCAATTGAATAATTTGAAATAAAAAAAGGAATATCACTTCCAATAAATAATGCAATAAAATTCAAATCATCAAAACTTAATTCAATTTTATATAAATTACATAATTCCCTTAAAACAACACCTGCATTTGAACTAGATCCACCAAGGCCTGCATTAAATGGTATTTTTTTATTTATAATAACACGATAATGCTCTCTAACTTGTTTTTCATTATGTAAATAATTAAGTACTTTTGTAACAGTGTCATTATAGATATTTATAACATTATTATTTTGAATATAAATAACTTCATCTTTATCTGATTCAAATATTTCAATTTCATCAATAAAATCATCAATTAACATCATAATTGTGAAAATTTGATGTTTGTTGTTAAGTCCTTTATCATAAACATTTAATCCAATATTTAACTTTGAATAAGATCTAAATTTTAAATGAATCATATAAGAATAATAACTCTTCCTTTGTTAATGCTTCACTTCTAATATTAACATTAATAGACATTTTTTTAAGAATTAATAGTATTTCTTCTTTTTTATATTTTGCCAATAAATTATTAACTAATGTCTTTCTTTTTTGATTAAAACATAGCTTTAATCATTCTGAAATATCATTGAAATCAATATTATATTTATTTTTACAAGATAAATGAATAAAAGAAGAATCTACTTTTGGAGCTGGAATAAAATTATTTGGGGGTATCACAAAAAGATTTTCAATATCTGCGAATAAACTTATTAATACTGTAAATGAATTATAATTTTTTGTATTTACTTTAGCATTTATTCTTTCTGCCATTTCTTTTTGAACAAGAATAAAAATGTCCTTTATTTTTTCAGTTTTTAATAATTCTAAAATAATTTTAGAAGAAATTGAATATGGTAAATTAGCAACAACTTTTACATTATTAAGATTATGTTCTTCAATTAAAGAGTTTAAGTCAACTTTTAAAATATCATTATTTATAAGGATAAAATTATCTGAATTCATGTTATTATTTAAATATTCAAAAAGTCTTTTATCAAGTTCAATTGCAATAACTTTTCTTGCATTTTTTACCAAATGTTTAGTTATTGCTCCTAAACCAGGACCAATTTCAATAACATCGACATTTTTATCAATATTAGATGCATTAATTATTTTTTTTTGATAATCAATATTAAATAAGAAATTTTGACCCATTTTTTTTGAAGGAATGAAATTGTTATCATTAATAAATTGCTTTATTTCACTCTTTTTATACATTAATTTATACCCATCTTAGATAATTTAGAATCTAAGTTAGATTTAGATTGACGACGAGACATAATAATTTTATGAATAATGTATGATTGCAACATAGAAATTAATGAATTAAAGAATCAATATAAACCAATACCTGCTGCTGATGTTGCTGCAATAAATGCCATAAACACATTCATCACAGTAGATACTGTTTTTGTTTTATCCATTTGTTTTTGATTTTTATTTCCAACTGTTTGTGCATTTCTATTTCTCTTCCGCGCAAGTTTTTGTGGTATTTTTTGTGAGAAAAATTGTGAAGGAATAACAAATACTAAGAATAATATATATCATGCACCACCTGATGTGAAGTTTGAAAAAATTTGAGATATTGGAGATTGAGAAAGATCTCAAATATCGAATAAAACTGATGCCTTAAGAGGTCTTAAAATTGTAATAACTCTATATATGATTAAGAATATTGGCAATGTAACAAATATTTGTTCAAAAGCAGCAAATGGTTTAACATTATTTTTCTTATATATTTCTTGGATTTCTAATTGCTTTTTTTGCCTGCTCTGCATGTCTTTAGCATCTTTATATTTGGCATTTATTTCTGCAACTTTACCTTGAATTTCACTCATTTTTTCAGTTTGAAGTGTAGATCTTATAGAAATTAGCATTGTTATTAATCTAATTATTATTAGTATAATTAAAATTCCAAACATTGCATTTAGACCAACAGGTCAATATCTGGTTGCTCACATAAAATGCAACAATAATTCTGCAAACGGTCAAACGAAAATTGCATAAAATGGACCATATTGCATTGTGAAATTTGTCATTGGAAAGAATGAACCTGTTGGGGCAGCTGATAAATCGAATATTGTATTTCCTGTGGTTCCTGGTAAAAATCCAACTTCTAAACCATTACCCATAGTAGTTGAAGTACCAACTCAGAACTCAAACATTGATTGACCACAACCATATAATCCCATTCCAAATAAAAACAAATAAAGCAAAATTTTTACTCATCTAAAAATTTCTTTAAAAACTTTTTTAACTATTGCCTTATTTTTTTCATCGGGTGAATATAAAGTAGCAAAAGATGGTAATATTACTTTTTGAAATGGCTTCTCACTATTGCTCATCTTTTTCCTTTCATATTGTTGATAAGATTTTTGAAATTTCCCTTTTAATATCATTATATTCTAATGAAATTGCAGAAGGTTTTACTATTATGACAAGATCTAAGTTTATATTTTTTATTTGAAGTTCATTAATTGCTGCAATAATTCTTCTTTTTAATAAATTTCTTTGTACAGCAAGTTTAGATACTTTTTTTGAAACAGTTATTCCTATTCTATATTTGTTTAAATTATTTCTAACAAAATAAAAAGAAAAATTATAACTATGTTTTTTGTTACCGCTTCTAATTATATTTCTAAATTCAGAATTTTTAAGAAGACGATTACTTTTTTTCAAAATATTATCTCGCTTCGTCTGAAACAGTTAGTTTGTGTCTTCCTTTTAATCTTCTTCTAGCTAATTGTTTACGCCCATTAGCAGTTTTCATTTTTTGACGAAAGCCATGAATTTTTAATCTTTTTCTCTTATTAGGTTGATAAGTTCTCTTCATATATACCTCTTTTATAAATATAAACAAGGTTATTTTACCATATTTTATATTTATATAAAATTTAATTATTTTATCTAATAAATAATAATTCATTTTTTTTGAAAAAAATTTTCTTTATTTATAAGTAAAATAATTAGGATTTAAATAGTATAATATATATATTATAAGAGGTAAATATGTCTAGAAAATTTAGTGAGCAAGAATTAATAAGAAGAGAAAGTTTAAAAAAATTACAAGAAAATAATCTTAATCCTTATGAAGTTGAAAGAGTCGAAAGAACTTGCACTCTTAATGAATTCATTAACAAATATGAACAATATTCAAAAGAAGAATTGCAAGAAAAATTTGAAAATGAGGAAGTTACACTTGTTGGAAGAGTAATGAACATTAGACAAACATTTGCTCATATTAAAGATTTTTCAGGTAAATGTCAATTATATGTAAATAAAAAAGAAAATAATGAATTATTTGAAGTTTTTAAATCAATTGATATAGGAGATATTGTAGAAGTAAAAGGATTTCCTATGAAAACTATGACTGGTGAAACATCTATTCATGTTAAGTATATTAAAATTATTTCGAAAGCATTAAAAGTATTGCCTGAAAAATTTCATGGATTACAAGATGAAGAAATTAGAGCAAGACATAGATATGTTGATTTAATAGTTAATAATGATTCAATGAATACTTTTATATTGAGATCTAGAATTGTATCTCTTATTAGACAATATATGGATTCTCAAGGCTATTTTGAAGTAGAGACACCAGTTTTACAACCAATTCTTGGAGGAGCTAGTGCAAGACCATTTGTTACACACCATAATGCATTAGATAGAAATTTTTACTTAAGAATCGCTACAGAATTACCACTAAAAAAATTAATTGTTGGTGGTTTTGAAAAAGTTTATGAAATAGGTAGAATTTTTAGAAATGAAGGAATGGATGCAACACACAATCCAGAATTTACATCAATGGAAGCATATACTGCTTATATTGGAATGGAAGAAACAATGGAATTAGTAGAAAATATATTTAAATTTGTTATTAATTCATTAAAAATTACCAAAGTTAAATATAGAGGATTTGAAATTGATTTATCTCAACCTTTTAAAAAAGTTCATATGGTTGATTTAATAAAAGAAGTTACAGGAATTGATTTTTATAAAATATATGATTTAAAAGAAGCATTAGAATTAGCTAAAAAACATAATATTGAAGTTCAAAAACATCAACAATCTATTGGGCATATTATCAATTTATTTTATGAAGCTTTTTGTGAAGAAAAATGTATTCAACCAACATTTGTTTATGGACACCCTGTTGAAGTTTCTCCACTTGCAAAAATTGATTATAAAGATAAAAGATTTACAAAGAGATTTGAATTATTTATTGGACAAAAAGAATTTGCAAATGCCTTTGCTGAATTAAATGATCCAATTGATCAATATGAAAGATTTGAATCTCAACTTAAAGAAAAGGATTTAGGTAATGAAGAGGCTAATGAAATGGATATAGATTTTGTTGAGGCCTTGGAATATGGTATGCCTCCAGCTGGTGGTATGGGT
>CASEPW010000001.1 GCA_949289925.1 uncultured Mycoplasmataceae bacterium | reverse complement strand
TTCACTATTTGAATCATTTGTTTTAACAACTATAACACCACTAGTTTGTACAGTGTCTTTTATTTTAGTATCTTTATTTGCTAAATCTGTTAAAGTGAATTTAAATTCAGTTCAATTATTAAATCCATAAAGATATGATGGGTCAATTGAAACTGTAATAGTTGCACTTGTTGAAGATAAAATATCTTCCATTGCATTAATTCTTACAGCACATGAATTAATATCATTAACTAGTGGTTTTTTTAATCTATCAAAAATATTTGTTTGGTTTTCAACAACTCACTTACGTAATATAAGGTTGTTATTTCCATCGCTCATAAGCTCATACGGAGCCATAGATGAGATTGTTGTATTTGATGGATTAATAGTTGATGAAATAGTATCTTGTATTAAGACAGTATGATCTATTTCTAAACCTATAACATTAAATGCGAAAGTCGGACTTTCATCATAATTATTAGTTTCTAATTTTTTACCATTTTTATAAACTTTTTTCAGCTTGAATGAAACATTAACTGAAGTGTTAGAAGTTTGAGTAATGTTTATTTCACCAACACTATCTGTAGACAAACCAGTTTTATCATAATTAGTTACTATTTGGTCAAATGTAGAATGATTAATTATAAAATCTTTAAATTTACCATAATCACTAATTGATGATCCTATATTTAAAAATTCTCCAGTAGTGTATGTTTTGCTCAAACCAATTGATGAAACATTGAATGTTGGATAATTATCACTTGAATAAGCTGTGGTTGTATCTTTATTAACTAAACCAGTAAGTTTAAATTTTAAGACATGTGAGCCTGTTGATGTTTTATCCTCTCAACCTCCTGTCCCAGTTTGCACTTGACCATTTTCATATCACTTATAAAAACCTACTGAAACATAAACTGTAGTAGAGTCGATTATATCTGCAGAACTTTCAATTCTAGCATAGTTAATATATTTAAATGTATGACAATTATTACTAGAACTATCAATTTCATTGTAATAATTATTAAATATTTCACCAAAGTGTTCTCTAACAAAATATGTTAAATCAACAAATTCTTCTGGTTTTCCTGAACTATTTAATGATTTATCTAAAAGTTCATATGGAGCTAATTTTTTAATGATATCAGCGTATGTGCCAGATGAAGTAGCAATATTTAAACCTGGTGAAGAAGAGTTTGGAAGACAAGAATTATTAACAGATGTAGTTTGTGCTGTAGTTTCTCTACTTTCAATAATAGTAGTATTATTTTGTATAACATCATTATGATAATTTTGTATTAATGATACAAAAGGAATAGTAGTAATTGCCAGAAGTGATGATGTAATACCTAAAGCTAAAATTTTAGATTTTTGTTTCTTATTATTTTTCTTCATAATCACCTCTATACATTACCTATATTAGTTAGGCTTGACTTAATTAGTTATGTTTTGAATATTTTTTATGATGTAAATTTGTTTTCATTTTTTTAATAGGTTTTTCTATTAAAATAATTTCATCTTCATTTTTACCTACAACTTTTGTAGGTTCACCTTTAACTGACGTAATAGCATCAATTAAAATATTCAATACTAATGCAACTGATTTAATTGATGAATTATTGATAGGAACAATAAAATCTATTAATTCAGGATCCGCATTTGTATTAGCTAAAGCAATAACAGGAATTTTTAACTTTCTAGCTTCTTTAATAGCATTAACATCATTTACTGGGTCTAAAACAATAATAGCAGTTGGAAGTTTTCTCATTGTTCTAATTCCACCATAGAACTTAACTAATTTATCTGTTTGTTTTTGAATTAATAGTTGTTCTTTTTTAGTATAGTTATTAATAGATCCATCTTCAATTGCTTTTAGATTATCATTCATTTTTTTAATAGATTTATTGATAATTTTAAAATTGGTTAATGTTCCACCTAATCATCTTTGATTTACATAATAAGATTCTGATCTTTTTGCTTCTTCTGCAATTAATTCTTTAAGTATTTTTCCTCTTGTTCCAACAATTAACACCTTTTCTCCAGCATTAGTAATGTCTTGTAAAAAATCATAAGCTCTTTTTAAAAAAGATAATGATTTCACTAAATCAATAATATGATATTGTGATTTTTCTTTTTTAGAAACTTTATAGATATAAGGTTTCATTTTAGGATTTCATTTTCAGTTTGATAAACCAACATGAGCTCCTGCTTGAATTAATTTGTTAGGACTAATTAACCCTCCACCTTGACTTTGTGGAATATTTTTTTCAACTGAATTCGCATAGACTTGGTCATCTTTTGACGGTGTGTTGACTGCGTTTGCTGTTTTTTCAACAGATTCAGTTTTCTTTACTGTCTTCTTTTTTTCCATTTGGAATACACCTTTCTTTTTTTAACTTATATATTATATATATTTTTTTAT